>DIXG01000001.1 GCA_002436005.1 Anaerolineaceae bacterium UBA6086
CATCTCCCGCAGTTCCATCTCCACCAGTTCCAACAACTCTGGATCGTCCATCATGTCCACTTTGTTCAGGAACACCACGATGCTCGGCACTTCCACCTGGCGCGCCAGCAACACGTGCTCTCGCGTCTGCGGCATGGCACCATCTGGCGCTGCCACCACCAGGATCGCTCCATCCACCTGCGCTGCACCCGTGATCATGTTCTTGATGTAGTCACGGTGCCCAGGCATGTCCACATGCGCATAGTGCCGCTTCTCGGTCTGATATTCAACATGCGAAATGTTGATCGTGATCCCGCGCTCTTTCTCTTCCGGCGCATTGTCAATGCTGTCAAACGCCCTAAAATCGCCGAGCCCCTTCATCCCTTGCACTTTCGTGATCGCCGCTGTCAACGTGGTCTTCCCATGGTCAATATGCCCCATCGTCCCGACGTTCAGATGCGGTTTATTTCGTTCAAACTTCTCCTTGGCCATCTATACCTTTCTCCTTAACTAAATTCCTTAACCTGATAATTTCTAAATTCTAATTCGGCAGAAAGCCCTCAATGGGATTTGAACCCATGACCTCATTCTTACCAAGAATGCGCTCTGCCAACTGAGCTATGAGGGCAGCCGATCCACTGGAAGCCTTGGCTGCCAGAAGTGGACGGTGTTGGATTCGAACCAACGAAGGCCTGTGCCAGCTGATTTACAGTCAGCCCCCTTTGTCCACTTGGGTAACCGTCCAGGATCAAGCAAGGTTGTCACCCGCTCGAGACCGAGATCGTTTGCGCAAACGCATCCCGATCGCAAGCGTACAACCTGAGCCGATGATGGGAATCGAACCCATAACCTATCACTTACAAGGCGATTGCTCTACCATTGAGCTACATCGGCAAAATATCAAATTTTTAAGATGCAAATTGCCTTAAGACTGCAGGATTATACCAAAGCCTAACCTGATTCGCAAGGCTTTTCACAGGCAATTATTGACATAATTAGCGATTTAAGAGTCTATCCGATTTGAGGGGAAAGGTCAAGATGATTGGGTTGTCATGATTGGGTTGTCATAACAGACAAAATGGATGGTTAATGCGGATGTTTAATTCAGTAATTTACTGCCTTAATAAATATCCGATGAACGATCCAATCGTAATACCGCCCCGCTCTATGTAAAGGATGATTCCTCAGCATCAATACTTTTACCTCTAACATCAAATAAACAAGGTTCTATTCATGTCAATCTGTTAATTTTAACAAAATAACTAACATCCTCACCTGCTAAGTTCGAAAAATGAGGCCATTTGCTGGCGCTTTAGAGAGCACCTAGGATCAATGCAACTTAGATCATGAGAAAATTCAACTGCTGCAAGAAAATTTTGAGAAATTCATTCAGAGTTTAAGCTCGAAGGTTGGGTGGGGATTTCCGTCAGAGAAAGCGGGAGCCACACATGGAAAGTTGTCCCAGCGCCAGGTTCGCTCTCCACGTCGATTCTTCCACCATGATTGCGCACAATCCAGTAAGCGATTGGTAAGCCCAACCCAAAGCCAGTTTGCTTATCAACACGCCCCCTGGCTTTATCCGCTTTATAAAAGCGTTCAAATAGATGGTTCATCTCATCCTTTGAGATGCCTGCACCTTCATCACTAACCTGTATCCTGACCCACTTACCCAGGGCTTCAAGGCTCAAATGGATTTTTCCGCCCCTGGGCGTGAACTTGATCGCATTACTGCCAAGATTAAGCAAAACCTGCTTGATCCGATCCCGATCGGCGATAATCCTGACAGGTTCAATCTTTTCAATTTGGATATCGTGTTCACCCTTTGATAGGATTTTTAGCTGGTTAAAGACTTCAAACAAGAGGTCATCTAAAGCAACTGGCGCCATACTTAAGGGCAATTTTCCGGTTTCCGCCTGCGCCATCAACAGCAAATCGCCTACCAGGCGTGTCAGGCGATCCACCTCTGAATCGATGCTGTCCAGAGATTCCGCATCCGGGGATTTCATCAGACGCATCAAGCCCACATTCCCTTTGATCACAGTCAGTGGCGTGCGCAGCTCATGGCTCACATCAGCCAGGAATCGCCTTTGTGCATCAAACAACCTTTCAAGCCGAACCAGCGTTCGGTTGAAAGCCAAAATCAATTCGTTGATCTCATCACTTCTCCCAGGAATAACCGGGATGCGCCTGGATAGGTCATCGGAGCTTGAAATCTGACGTGTGACCTGAACCATGGTCTGCAAAGGCGCCAATGCATGCCCGGTTACCAACCAGCCAACAATTTCCGCCACCAATATTGAGAAGACCACCGCTACGCTGAAAACAATCTGGATGAAGCGCTGGGCTTCTCGGATTTCGGTCAATGCCAGTCCTACCTGTAAATACCCAACCTGATTACCCTCTACCTGCAATGGCATTGTAAGCACACGGAAGTCCACCCGATTTACCTTAACTTCCCGGTAGATGGGTACTCCTTCATTCATGCCGATACTATCCAGGGATAGATCCAATTCGCTGGCGCTATCCGAATAAACCAGCAAGCGATTATCGGCTGACCAAACCTGATAATAGTAGTTATCGGCGATATTTAGCGCATCTGTATCAATTTCGATCTCACCTGAGGGATTTGCCCACAATGTCGTTACAATTTGATCAGCAGCTTCCCCCAAACGACTATCGACCAGGTTAACAAACAGGATACTGATCAGGGAATATACAACAACACTGAGCAGCAAAAGAACACTGCTCAGTACTCCTGTGTAGATTAACGTCAGACGCAAACGAAGAGACATCAGTCCATTTACTCTTCGGGCTCTTTCATCACATAGCCAACCCCTCGCACCGTGTAGATCAACCGTGGTTCACCGTTTTCTTCCAGTTTCTGGCGTAAATAGCGAATATAAACATCCAGCACATTGCTTTCGCCGCCAAAATCATAGTCCCAAACTCTGTCGAAGATCACTTCCCGTGGCATGACCTGCCTGGGGTGGCGAATGAATAAATCCAAGAGATCATATTCTTTTGCAGTCAGATCAATGATGCGTTCTCCCCGGATCGCTTTATGTGTGCTGCTGTCCAGTTTCAAATCCTGAAATTCAAGCACTTTGATACGATCTGCCGCTGTTCGGCGTAGCAAAGCACGAATCCTTGCCAGCAATTCGTCAATTTCAAAGGGCTTAACCACATAATCGTCTGCGCCAGCATCCAGTCCCTTCACCCTATCCTCGGTAGTATCCTTGGCTGTCAGCATCAGGATCGGTTGATGACCCAATTTTTGCAGGCGCCGGCAAACATCCAATCCATCCATATTTGGGAGCATCCAATCCAGGATCACAAGATCAGGTTTTTGTTCGCTTGCCAGGGTCAGCCCTGCCTTCCCCGTCAATGCTGTGTCCACGAGGTAACCCTCATAGGTCAGCACGCGTGCCAAAACCCGCACAATCTCTTCATCATCCTCAATGATTAATATTCGCTCGTCCATTCTGCTTCCTTTCTCACTGACTGCCAATGATACAATCTGATAGAATTTTCTCTTCACAGTCATTTTGTTTGGTAGAATCTTAATAATAATGCCTGTTAAATTATTGCCTAAAACCACTCCGATTGTCAAACGATTACTGGATATTGTTTTGACTCTCCTCCTGCTGATTTTTCTTTCACCAGTCCTGCTCATCATCAGCCTCTTTGTTGCTTGCCAGCATGGCTTTCCTATTCTCTTCAGGCAGCAGCGTCCAGGGCTTTTTGGCGAAATTTTTACTATCTACAAATTCCGAACCATGCGAAATGCGTTTGACCAGCAAGGTAAACCGCTGCCCGATGAAAAACGCCTGACAAAATTGGGTCGTTTTCTTCGTTCCACCAGTCTGGATGAGCTGCCGGAATTATTCAACGTGTTAAAGGGCGAAATGAGCCTGGTCGGTCCAAGACCGCTGCTGATCAGCTATCTGCCGCTTTACAGTGTCGAGCAATCTCGCCGGCACCATGTTTTACCAGGCATCACCGGTTGGGCACAGGTGCACGGGCGAAACGCCCTTTCCTGGCAGGAAAAATTTCAGCTGGATGTGTGGTATGTTGATCACTGGTCCTTCTGGTTGGATATTCAGATCCTTGGTATGACCATTATAAAGGTGCTTCGGCGAGAGGGCATCTCTCAACCGGGAAAGGCAACTGCCGAACCTTTCAAAGGAAATGGTGAGCTCGATCAGGGCACTTCCATCGCCGCTGAAGATTAGGGCACTGGTTCGACAGAAATCAAACCTGCCAGTAAGTCCTCAGCTATTTCGTCAAACAATCTTTTACGTCCCTCTGAAAGCAATCCTGCCTCCGTATCACTGACTGTAATTTGCGTGGGGAAAAGAGAGCCGCTGTTCTCCGTAAATAACGTATCCCAAAGACTTATCAGTGCTGGGACGGGGTCCGTCATCACCGTCCCCACCCAATTATTTCTCGGCATATCCGGGCTCTGATCGCCAACAACTTTCACGCCCAGTTCAGCAAGGTAGGAAAGCAGCTCCGGGGTTGCCAGGGAATTTGGGATGTAAAGGACTTCAACGCCATAAAGCGCCAGTGAGTCAACCACAGGCTGAAATCCATCGGAAGCATTTTCCGCTGGAAGATATTGCACATAGGGGAATACATTATAAGGGGGGTAAAGCGGACGGCAAATGCCACAATAAAACCGGGCACCGTTCAAATAGGCATCTACCCGTACTGATGTTTTATCTTCTGGGAAAAGCGCAGCCACTTTGTGGTCATTGGAGACAAGTGCTGCCAGATAGCCAGCCATAAAAGCCCGATCCACCTGGTCATCTGCCCCACTCGCAATGACACTCAAATTTTGTGCTGGCGCTGTTTGCGGATCGCCTATTGCCACAAACTGGATTTCCGGATGCGAACCCGCCGCTTCAGCAACTGAAAGATCAGAACCAACTGCCACCACAATTTGAACGGTACCTGTCAATATGTCCGGGCTGAGCCCATCCACCGATTCAAATGCCAGATCACGCTCTGAAACAAGACTTTCCAGTGCATCTGTTAACCGTGAAACAAGTGAACCTTCTGCAGTCGGACTTATAACCAGCAAGACATCAGGCGCACTGGGGGTTTCTGTTGGTGTCCGTGGTTCTTCTGTTGTCACTGAGCCTGGTTCATCTTCCGTCATCACCACAGGCGTCTCAGTCACCATAGGTTGCCCCGGTGAGCAGGCGCTGATCGATAATACCATCACCAGGATGATCAGCCATAAGGCATGTGATTTTCCGACAATTTTTCTCATGTTGATTATTGTACCTTCAAACGCGATTATGCAACAAATGTCCGTACATTAAGCAAAATTTGCCCACACGGCACACTTGCGTGTATTATAATGGAAAGAAGGTCAACCCAACTCACTAATTAAGAGAACGTTTCAGAAAGGCTATGATGAGCCTGCCAAGCATCGAACCCTTACCGGAAAACATCAATGAACTGCCACCCGCCCGTCAGCGTCATATCCGAAGGCGGCCGCGTTCTGCATCGATCGCTGAACGGCAAATTCTGATCGCGTCAATGCATCAGATGACTGCACCAAACGTTCAATTTTTCTTCCTCAGTCTGGTAGGATCGTTAATTTTGGGAGCAGCCCTGTTCTTTGATGAACCTGTTATTCTGCTGGCAGCAATTGTCACACTACCGTTTCTCAGCCCAATTTTCGCGCTTGCACTGCTGCCCACCACGCTGAGATGGATCCACACACTGAAATCGACCCTGAGCCTGCTGATTTTACTCCTGCTGTGCTTTGTCGTCGGTGCCGTTGCCGGCTATACGCATAAAACGCTTGATTTCACCGCTCTGAACATTTACCGTTTTTCAGCTCCCTATTGGGTGGACCTGGCTGTGATATGCGTCAGCACATTCTTAGGCGCCCTGATCTTTTTACGCCAGGGCAGGCTGCCTCGCCCGGTAAGTGTGATCCTTGCCTATCAAATTCTGGTCCCGCTGGCGGTGGCAGGGTACGCTTTCCCCCTCGGAGCAGCACGCCTGTGGCCTGGAGCGTTGATTGTCAGCCTGGTCCATTTGTTTATCACCATTCTGGTGGCAACATTCACGCTTCATATCCTGGGCTTTGTGCCCAAAGGCGTTGTAGGCTGGCTGCTCACACTGGGATCAGCGGCGATTGCCCTATCTGCACTAATCGTCAGTCTGGTTGGATCTGGCAGTCTGCCTGCTTTCAGCGCAAACCCCGCACCCCTGCCCGCCGCGCAGCCAACCCGGGTTTTCACCGAAGCGGCGTTAGCACCGGTAGAGGACCCTACCAACACCCTTCCAGCGCCAACTGAAACAATCACACAGGCAAACACGCCAAGCGCAACCTTCACCCCCGCCCCAACGTCTACCATCACGCCCACACCCGAACCTACCCCTATCATAGCGTACATCAATTCACTTAACGGCGGCATTCTGCGCGAAGCGCCCAGTTTTGACTCGCTCGTGGTTGGCTATGTGAATGACACCGAAGAGATCAAGATCCTGCGAATTTATGAGTCCCAGGGAGCAAGGCCCTGGTACTTTGTGGAAACTTCCCGCGGAGACACTGGCTGGATGGACAGCACATTGGCAATTACCCAAACCCCCACCCCCACTGCCGAGTAATCTTCAACCTCAGAGCACGATTCTCTTTAATCCAATAAAAATATATATCTACCAGGTCAGGCTGACCTGGTTTTCAGCATTCCCCGCTCAGGCAATCATAAACAAATTTTGACGCGGCACCGTAACCGTCTCTTCATCTCCAAGCTGCACCTGCGCAGTCAGACAAGAAATACCGCTTTCAAAGGTTTTGGGGGTTGAAGGCAGGTCCACCAGGGTTCCTGTTCTGCCAAGGTAAAGCCCTGAATGAATCTGCACCTTTTGACCAACCCTCAACTTCTCTCTAAACCCAATCCTTGTGGGTTCCTGGGCTGGCTCATCCTGGGCTGACACTTCCTGGGCTGACACATCCTGGGCTGGCTCATCCTGGGCAACTTCATTTGGGATGATCACCTCAGGACGCTGACCCGTCAATTCATCCGTCGATCCTGCGTTCAGGCAGCACAGCTTCCCGTTTGACAAGGATAACAACTCAAAAGTATCCGGATCCGCAGGTAAATCCCCAAAGCCCTGCAAGACCAGCACTGGCATGGGGGCAGCTTGCACGCGACGAATCAAATCGGGCGAAAGCGATCCAAGGATCAGACCAGCAACCTCTTTCTGCTCTAACCGTTCCAGCAATTCCAGGTTCAGGCAGCTTGGCAAAACGACCACCTGACCTTTTTCGATTTCATCCAAAACAGCTCCGTCCTTAACTCGCTCAGAAAGATCAAGAGATGAGTGCAAAACGCCGCAGTTCACCCTGCCGTTGCCCCAGATGCCCTGCACAAGATATCCTCTGACGCGGATCACAACGCCATAATCCGGAATAATATCTTCCACCTTACCAATCAATCCGGCTTGTTTTCGAATTACCAGGTTACCTGTGGCAATTTGAGCCTTGCCATCCTGACAGGCAATCAACCTGCCGTCAAATGGCATCCTGACCAATCGTGTGATCGCCCCTTCCACCTGCGCAAGGATGTCACCTTGTTCCAAACAAGCATCCGCATCCTGAACCAGGAAGGAGGTCACCTCAGATGGATCGACGCCCAACCCCCTGGCAAGGTTCAGGCTGCGTAATCCCGACGGAATGACCGCTTGTGCAACCACATCTTCCGGGTTGAGAACATCACCGATCTTGACCAGCACTTCACCTGGTAGAGAGAGCTTGCATTCCCGGGATATCTCCACATCCCGTGCTCTCCTTAAAACATCCACCATCATTTTTTCGTCCATAGTTTCAAGCCTATCCACCCAGGTTCCAAAGCCAGCGTGTCAGCTGGGCTGCCCTGGTTTCAGCGTCTGAGGGTAAGCGCAAAGGTCTGCCGCGGGCATCAATCACCACCCCCAAAACGCCGCTGGGCACCTTCAGCCTGCCGCCCAATCCCGGACCGCCAAAGCCAATATCCGTGTGATGCCGCGGTTCAAGCTCAAGCACGACCGATACACCCTTGGGGACCACCAATCGGCGCAATGTTCCCTGGGGAATACTGACGGCATAATCTTTGCCTGTTTCCATCTTCACGTTTGCCGTCAAAAGCGTTTCGCCTGCAGGGACATCACTCACTGCCACGATCACGGTGCCCAGGTTGGTAAAGGCATCCGATTCGAGCACATGAACGGGCAGGATGGGGGCTATCTCACCAACCAGCCCCATCTGGGGTAAAAGGTGATAGGTATCGAGAACAATTGTGGTCACATTCCTCGGCTGTAATCCATCCAGGAGCATCAACATTGCCTGACCGGGTGTTGGTGCCTGCGTCAACACCGATCCGCTGGCGATAATTGGTTCAAAATGCGCCGTCAATCCCTGACCAGGCTGATATGGGAGCCAGTTGTAATTCATCGCCAATCGCTTCAAGGATTGCTGCATACGAACCCGTGCCCAAGCCTGCAGAATGGCAAGATCATCCAGACTTTCCGGTATCACATCCGGACGCACGACGTAATTGCTGAGATATTTTTGAATAGCCGGCAAAGGAACAGGCTGCGCCGTCCATTTTTGCACCTCGCTAATCAATGCCTCATCCTGAGAGGTAGAAAAACCTTCCCAACAGGGCTGCACAACCGTTCCAGCTCGTCCATCCATCCCCGCCAGGAGCATGGTGCTGTGCCCACCAAGATCCACAGCCAGCACACCGCTCTTCAAAGCAGTGACAGGATGGGTCGCTTTGGCCTGGCTGAGGTAACGAACGATCCTACCAAGCGCAAAGGGAACTGTTGCTGCCTTGCTGTTAGGCAGAGTCGCCAAATCTCCCAATCCGGGCATTTGTTTCCACCAGCGCTTCAGTATTTCAGGATCCAAAACAGCCTGTGCGGGCACCAAATCCATCTCACCATATTCTGGCTGTAGATTTGGAGCAATCAGCACCTGGCAAACGGGTTCCAGCCGTCGATGAACCATTTCATGATATGCCGAATCCCCTGCATAGAGCACCATTGGCCTCGATGGCGCAGGCAAGAGAAGGCACAAAGTTCTGGCAAGCTCCACCCAGCGGATGATGTGCGCTTCAGCGCTTCCATCTTCCCCACCCGTAATTATTAGAAGGTCTGGCTGGATTGTGATCAGCGCGTCAATTACACCAGATTCATCCCCCAGATCAGCCAGGCCAAATAATCCTGATAAGCAGAGGGGTAAGGATTCCGCCAGAACTCGTCCTACATTTAGCGAACCTTGTGCCGAAAGACCAAATACTGCCGTCTTCAATCGGGGTCCAACTGAGGTCACCAATCCCACCTGGTCAATATTCTGCCGCATGCTGTCCATCGTTGAGGCAATGCCCCCAGATGGTTTTACCAGCACAATACCTGTCTTTTCCTGCAAAACCTGGACAGCACGTCCTGCACCAGAAGCTGGATGCATGCCTGAACCAAGGCTGGTGGGTGCTATTCCATAGCCCTGCAACCGGAATTTCCGTTCTGAAACGCCAAAGAAAGCTGCCCGAGTGTTGATCTTTCCAATATCGAGTCCAAGGTAATTAGAAAGCGGCTTTTCCCCTGGCATCAACCACCCCCGATTAGTTTCAATATGATTTCGCCAACAAATAATACACGGTCAATTAAGGCAATCAGCGCGCTTGAGAACACTGAGGCAAACACAGCCCCCAATGTGATACCAATAAAGACCTGCCCGATCTTTCCAAGGGCGCGCATCAATCGCGGAGGATCAGGAGATTCAACCACATCGTCAGTCGATCGTCTTTTTCCAAAGTGAAAATAACTGAGGGTGCCAATCACACCCACCAGCATCACCAACGCATCCATCACCCTGAGCCAGGACCGACCAGGAACAGCATACCATCCAGCTGGATCAAAGGCTTCAATCACAGCCCTTGCCTGGGGAATTAATGTGCCAAACACCGCTCCGCCAACTGCCACCGCAGCGGTAAGACCAGCCAAATAAGCCAGGGGAATGCTGCCTGCACTGGCAAATTTCGACCATTGACCCATCACCAGCAGCAAGATCAACCCCAGTGGGATCAACATCCACAACCACTGCTGCCAGCCTCCCGTCACAATTGGCGTAACAAAATAGGGGATCAGAATTTGATTGATCAACATGACTGCCACAAAACCTGCCGTCAGTCCAATGAAAATGTGTGCAGCAAAACGGAAAAAGACATTGTCACCAATCAGATAGCTCAGAATCATGATCGTCAACAATAAGCCCACCACGCCCCAGATCAAATCATTCATGCATTCACCTCCCCATCATCATCAACCTGGCTGGAGGAAAAAAGAATACCTGTAACGATCAGGGTCACCATCAAGAGTATGCCAGTTTGATAAGCGCGCCAACGAATCAGGATTGCACCCGATCCTCCCTCGGCAGCAGAAAAATTGCGTGCTTCCCCGACTCCTGAGATCATCCCGCTTACCTGTCCCGAATCATAATAAGGCATGAGCATCGGTCCTGCCTGAGCTGATAGGATCAGGTTGAGAGGTGTTCCCGGCATCAATGCGCTGAGCTGGTCAATCCAAACCCTGGCGCCTTCAAAAGTATCCGAAAGAAGAATAATGCCTTCGTAATCATCAGCCAAAAACGTCCTTCCGCTTTTGGGAAGCGATGGGATGACCCACGCCGCTGGCGCGGAAATTCCCGCCTGATAGGCAGTAAAAGCTGAAAAAGGATGATAACCCAGGTCATCTGTTAGCACATCGCGATCCGCGCCGATTTCAGAAAGTAATGCTCGCGAGAGCAACTCGCCCATCGGCGAAGTATACAGCACCGAAAGCTGCCTGCCAGGATGAATGACCTCCTCAAGAACGGGTTCGGCCACCAGTGCCATTTCTGCCGCATAGGCTGCCTGGTAATCAAAGACCAGCAGCAAACGTGCATCCGCTGGTAGTTCTTCAATCCAGGAGATCATATCCTCATGCTGCGATGGCATTGGAGCGACTGGAAGAACAGCCGGCTCCCGGAAGAACAAGGAGAATACCACACTGCCAATCAAAACGACGTCGACGATCAATCGAATCGCCCAAGTAGATTTTGCTTTACGACTCTTTACCACAGCGCGTGCTGCTTTCTCATCAGCAATGGTGGCGGTCAATTGATCTGCCTGCTGCTGCTCGGATCGAGTCACGTCCACCAGGGGCGGTTCAGGTTGCTCCACCGGCGGGGTTGGCGCTGCAACCATCGTTAGCTGGGTTACTTCAAGCTCGTCGCCTTTAAGGACCGCTTCAGACTGCTGAATGTGGTCCTCATCAGCATCATCACCTTCCGCTGGCAAATCAACAGATGCTTCATCTACCAACTCAGGCGTCTCATCCAGTGCTTCCGGTTGTTCGGTGCCCTCTTCCAGTGCAACCAGCCACTGCAGCAAGCTGTCACCATCCGTATCCTTGATCTCCTGGTCTGTCTCTTCGATGAATTTGCCTTCCATTTTACGAATCTTAACCAGCCAATCCTTGTCTTCTGATGACCCCTCTTCTGCCCCGGTTTCTGTCTTTTTCGCTGTTTCCTCAGCCGGCTCGCTTTCCTTCGCCCCATCTTCTTCTCGAATACCCTCTATCCAGGATGAGAAATTTTCATGCTGACTTGTGCTGATGTCCTCTTTCAAGTGATCCTGGGCAACAACCAGCTTTTGGGTAACCTCACCGACAGAATCTTCCTCCTCCTGAGCCCGCTGGCGGACTCGAATCAGCCACTCTGGCAGTGTTTCCTCTGCTTCAGGTTCTTCCGAAGAATCTACTGGTTCATCGCCCTCAGGGGGAACCGATTCCTCCCCACCAGGTGGTTCTGTTAACGGTGCTTGATCGTCCTCATGTTTGAGCGCATGAAGCAAGCCAGGCAAATCATCATCAGCCTGTGCCAAAAAGTCCAGGGGGTCTTCGGGCAACCCAGCCAATTGTTCATCCACACGCTGACTCTTTTCAATCAGCGGCGCGCCGCATTCCTGGCAGCGTTCTGCCTCTACAGGATTTTCAGCACCACACTCAGGACAAATCAATCCAGCCATTATTCCTCACCATAGGGGCGATGCATACCCAACAAAATACGCAGCCCCACAATCAATCCACCGATTGCCATTCCGAGCAAAATACCCCGGGCACCAACAATTGGCAGCCGACGCCAAAAAGCAACCAGTTCACCCAATACTGTGCCCGATTCCGTCATGCCAACCCCGAGATTCAATACCAGTGAAATCAGTGCACTTATAAGAAAACCTACTGACATTGGCGTCCAGCCTCGTGTGCGAATCAACTTCAAACTGGCAAACATCAACGTCACAGCCAATACCGCCAGCAAACTGGCTTCAACTGAAACCTGGACGTTCAGGATCAAATTTCGATAGAAGGGGTTTTGAGTCGTCAACGTTAACCCGGCAACCAGGGTGAAGAGGAAAACAAGCAAGGTGATCAGGCTGAAAAACGCACCCTTTTCTCGCTTCATCAACCTCGTCAGATGATACTGGGCAAGATATCCCAACCCGATCAGCCCTGCCACACCTGCCAAAAGAATTCCCCAATCGACAATCAATGAAAGGACTGTGCTCAGTTCAGCCTGAAAGAAATAGCCAGCTAAAACAGTGAGACCAATTGCCACAGAAACAATAATCGCCGGTAGCTTTTTCATAAAACACCCACCATCTTCAATATTGCGCCTACCACCAAACCCACAATCAAAAAAAGACGCAACACGTCCTCGGTCAACCATCCTGCAAGGGATACCCTATTTGCATCAGGCTTCCCGGGCATCATAAATACCCGCTCCCCTATCAGTAAATCCCTTACATTTAAGAACAGCACAGACTGTCCTGCCAACGTGCCTCCGGCTGAGAATACATCACCCCCATTGCCAAGTGCAGCTTCAGACCACAGAAGCGCTTCTGCGCCAAAATAACCAAGGAGCGCCGTTGATCCAGAATTATTTTGAGGGTGCGTAGATAACAAACCGGCAGTGAGTGACCAGGGAGTCGGTCCGGGAAGCATCGTTTGAACGCCAACCTGGTGTAAGCCCAATGAAAAGCCTTGCTGATAATATTGACGGGCAATTTGCCTGGCAAAGACGACCAGCTCACCATCCCCCGATGCAACCGATAGCCCACCCTCCACAACGCTCTCCTGGGAGAGGAAACCGGGTAAACAAGCCAACGCATGCAATCCTAACCCCGGATAAGTCCACCCATTCAATTGATTTCCCAACACCAACTGGCGAGAGCGCCCGCGTTCAATTGCGCCGCTTTGCGCGCACTGCAAAGATTGGATCGCTGCGCTGTATCGAATCGCGTAGAAATCGTGTGTTCTAAACAAGATCCAGAATGCGGCGAGCAGCACAGCGGCAATGCCAATCACAAGCCAACCTATCAACGTCCAGGTCATTCCTCTCTCCCCTTCAAGAATTTAGCTAGCTGTTCAAGGGACGCATCATCAGACAGCGTATTGACCAACACCCGATACTGCGACCCCATGGGTGAAACTTTGAACAGCGGCAGCCCTACGACCATCAACTGGCTGACCAGCGGAATCAAAGGCTTGGCATGTAAAAGCAAGGCGCGAACGAACGGCTTCATGTTCCACCTGATCAGCTGTTCTTTCCAGACAATCCAATAGGTGCTCTGCATACTTCAAAGTATAGCATAAGGAGGGAAAAATAAACCCTAAATTGAGAACTTTAGTCCAATTTTTATCTGATATGCCAGCTTAAAGTATAATAACGGCATGAAAAGACAACTGCGCGTGATGGTCGTCTTTGGCACCCGGCCTGAAGCCGTGAAATTGGCGCCTGTCATCAAAGCGCTGAAACTTCACAGCGATGAAATCCAGACCACAGTATGCATCACCGCCCAGCACCGACAAATGCTGGACCAGGTGCTGGATGCTTTCCAGATCACACCGGATATTGATCTTGACCTGATGCGTCCGGATCAAAGCCTGAGTGAACTGACTGCGCGCATCTTCACTGACCTTGACCCCGTACTGCAAGAATACCAACCCGATTGGTTGCTGATCCAGGGCGACACCACCACGGTGATGGCGGCTGCCCTGCTGGGCTATTATCATCATATAAACGTTGGGCATGTGGAAGCTGGCTTGCGAACCCATGACAAATGGCAGCCTTTCCCCGAGGAGGTTAACCGGCGGTTGGCAGGGGTTTTGGCAGACCTGCATTTTGCACCAACGGAAAACAATCGCCAAAACCTGCTGCGGGAAGGCGTACCCGACGAAAATATTGCTGTCACAGGCAACCCCGCCATTGATGCCCTGCGCATCATTGCAGAACAACCCGCACCACCTCAGGCTGAAACCCTTCTCAGACAGGCTGGCATCCAAACTGGCGGCCGTCGTCTGGTGCTGATCACGGCACACCGCAGGGAGAACTTTGGGGCACCGATCAGGGGCATCTGTGGCGCCATCCAAAATCTGGCGCAACACTATCGGGATTCAGTCACCTTCATTTATCCCGTTCACCTGAACCCAAACATCCAGCAACCTGTCTATGAACTGCTCTCGGGTATCGAAAATATCCTCCTGCTGCCGCCGCTGGATTACCTCCCGCTGATCCACCTGATGAAACACGCCGACCTGATCCTGACCGATTCGGGCGGAATCCAGGAAGAAGCGCCCTCTTTCGGAATCCCAACATTGGTTCTGCGAGAACGTACCGAACGCCAGGAAGGTGTGGACGCAGGAACGCTTAAACTGGTCGGAACAGACCCAGATCGCATCTTTACCGAGGCACAGCGCTTACTGGACGATCCGCAAGCACATGCCACCATGGCAGGCGCAGTCAACCCATATGGCGATGGACATGCTTCTGAACGCATCGTATCAGCCCTGCTGGCTCGTTGGAAGGCGGATTGATGCCAAAAAAGGATTTCTACACTCGCCTGGTTTATGCCCGCAACGTACCGCTGCTGGGAAAATTGTTCTATTATCTGCTCAAATTATTGGGTTCCGAAATTCCCCTCAGCGTGCCGATCGGCAAGGACTTTATTCTCGAACATGGCGGGCATGGCGTGGTCATCCACAGTAAGAGCAAAATTGGCGACCGTGTGCATATCTACCAGGGTGTAACATTGGGACGCGCCGATATTTACCTCTCTGCAGACCAATCCGGGTTTGAAGGCATCGAGATCGGAAATGATGTGATCCTCTCGCCTGGCTGCAAAATCCTCTGCAAGGAGGGCGTTTTGAAGGTGGGTGACGGCTCGGTCATTGGCGCGAATGCTGTGCTGCTGCAATCCACTGGCACTCATGAAATCTGGGCTGGCTCACCAGCCCGCTGTGTGGGCAAACGCCCGCCCATAGACCCAACACTCCAATGAAAAAGCAAATTTGCCTGATACCGCAATTAACGGGACTGGGAGGCATGGTGTCATTCCAGGAAAAGCTGATCCAGGGCTTGGAAAAACGCGGCATCGCCCATACCTATGACCTTTCCGACCCGGCGAATAGTGCCATTCTGGTAATCGGTGGCACACGCCAGCTCTGGCGCTTGTGGCAGGCAAAACGTCAGGGCGTGCCAATCGTCCAACGCTTGAACGGGATGAACTGGCTTCACCATGTGGAAAAAACGCCGCTCAAAGCTTACCTGCGCGCAGAGCTGAATAACCGCCTGCTGGCTTTCATCCGCCGCAGGCTGGCTGACCGCATTGTTTACCAGAGCCAGTTCAGCCAGGATTGGTGGGAGCGCGAATTTGGACCCATCCAGGCTGGCGCGCAGGTGGTGTATAACGGTGTGGACCTGGACTCATATCACCCTTCAGGAACTGAAAACCGCCCCACAGACCACGACCGCATCCTGCTGGTGGAAGGACACCTGAGCGGTGCTAACGCCAGGGGGCTGCTGACAGCTGTCAGGCTGGCGCAAGCTGTTGCCAAAAATCACTCCCGGACCATTGAATTGATGGTGGTGGCTGATGTCAGTGACCCGGTTAAAGCACAAGCCCATTCCCTTGCACCTGATTTGTGGATCACCTGGCGCGGTGTTGTCCCCCGCAGCGAAATCCCTGAGATTGACCGCAGTGCCCACGTGTTGTTCAGCGCAGACCTGAACGCTGCCTGCCCCAACAGTGTGATCGAAGCGATGGCATGCGGGTTGCCCATCCTGGCATATGATACCGGCGCACTGAACGAGTTGGTGCAGGACGGCGCAGGAATCGTAGTGCCCTATGGATCGGATCACTGGAAGCTGCAGGACCCCGAGATCGAGCCGCTTGCCACGGCTTGCATCCAAATATTACAGCACAACCCGACATACCGTCAGCGTGCGCGCCAACGTGCGGAAGCGATCTTCTCCCTTGAACACATGGTTGCCCCCTATTTGGCAGCCCTGGGGGTGGCATGACCACCTTTAAAGGAAGCGTTGGATTGGTCCAAAGGGTGCTGCCAGGCTACCGCGCCCCCTTTTTTGATGCGCTGGCACAAGCCTGCAACGGTGGCTTGGAAGTCTTCGCCGGGCAGTCCAGACCAGATGAACATATCCAACCCGTCAATCACCTGACAAACGCGAAGCTTGTCCACGCAAAAAACTGGCATCTATTCAGAGGATCCGGATACCTCTGTATCCAGGTTGGCTTGATGTCCTGGTTGAGGCGCTGGCAGCCGGATGTGCTGATCGTAGAAGCCAATCCCCGCTATTTACGCACGCCGGCAGCGGTGCGGTGGATGCACAGGCAGCAAAGACCGGTAATTGGATGGGGACTGGGCGCGCCGCCCCTTTCGGGTCCACTTTCAAGAATACGCCGCAAGCGACGCCAAAACTTCATCATGCAATTTGACGTCCTGATCACCTACAGCCAGACCGGGGCAGAAGAATATGCCCGTTTGGGTTTCCCGCAGGATCGCATCGTCATTGCCTTCAACGCCGTCAGCCCAGCGCCCAAACACCCCTTCCCCATGCGCGCTCTGCCGCAAGCGGAGGATAAAGCCCGGGTGCTTTTTGTGGGACGACTGCAAAAACGCAAAAACCTTGACAACTTGATCAACGCCTGTGCGGCCCTCCCCCCTGGGCTGCAACCTGAATTAGTGATCGTCGGGGATGGCCCGGATCGCCAGCGGTTAGAGGCGTTGGCTGATGCACATTATCCCACCACCCGCTTCACCGGCGCCCTCTATGATCAGGAGCTGGTAGACCAATTTCTGCAGGCGGATCTTTTTGTGCTTCCCGGCACCGGAGGACTGGCAATTCAGCAAGCCATGAGCTACGGCCTGCCCGTGATTTCAGCAGAGGCAGACGGCACGCAAGCTGACCTTGTCCGCCAGCAAAACGGCTGGCAGGTGCCCCCAGACAACCCTGCCGCCCTCACACATGCCCTTCAAGCAGCCCTCTCAAATCTGCCTGCGCTGCGGGAAATGGGGAAAGAAAGCTTCCATATCGTTACAGAGGAGATCAACCTGGAGCAGATGGTGGAGTCCTTTGTCACCGCACTTCACAGGAGCGTGGCATGAACGCTCACATCCTGATCGTCGCCGATGGACGCAGTCCAACCACTCGCAGCTGGATCCAGCATATCCAGTCCCTGGGATATGCCCTCAGCCTGATTTCCACTTACCCCTGTGAGCCGCCGGAGTCATTGAAACACTTCCATGTCTTACCGATAGCCTTCAGCCGCTTTAGCACTGGCAGCAGCGAAAAAAGCCAGCCTACTTCAAAATCCGGTTCAGTTTCGCTGATACGTCGATTCAGTCCGCTTTTTCAATCCCTGCGCTACATTCTCGGTCCACTGACGCTGCTGTGCCATGCAAAGGCTTATCGCAAACTGCTGCACGAGTTCAAACCGGACCTGGTGCATGCACTGCGCATCCCGTTTGAAGGCATGCTCGCCAGCTATACCCCAAAGGGTATCCCCTGCCTGGTGGCTACCTGGGGCAATGATCTCACCCTGCATGCCAGGGGTTCCTGGCTGATGAGCATGTTCACACGGCGCTGCCTGAACCGTGCCAATGGACTCACCTCCGACACCCTGCGAGACGTGCGCCTGGCGCAAACCCTGGGGCTGGACGCGATCGCCCCCACACTTGTCGTGCCCGGCTCTGGCGGAATAGCCCTCAAGGAAATTGAAAATGCCCCAGCTTTTGACGTAAATAGCTATGGGTTGTCGAAAACAGGCATTTGGCTGGTGAACCCGCGCGGGGTGCGCCCGGGTTCCGTGCATCAAGATGTGTTCTTTGCTGCTCTGCCACAGGTGATCGCACGCTATCCCAACTGCCAGATCATCTGTCCCAGCCTGGCGGGGAACAAACAGGCACAGGATTGGATCGATACTTTTCAGATTGGAGATAACACCCACCTCCTGCCCAGGCTGTCCCAACCCGAACTGTGGTCCCTCTTCAACAAGGTAGAGGTTTTTATCTCTCCCTCCAGCCATGACGGCACGCCCAACACGCTGCTGGAAGCGATGGCATGCGGCTGTTTCCCGGTGGCGGGCGATATTGAATCCCTGCGAGAGTGGATCGAGAACGGCGTGAATGGTCTGCTCGTCGATCCACGTGACCCGGACCTGCTGGCAAAAGCCATCCTCAAAGCGATCGAGGACCAAACCTTACGCCAAAAAGCAGCTGCACTTAACAAGGAAATTATTGCCAGCCGTGCATCTGTCAGCGCCACCCTGCCGAAAATTCAATCGTTTTACAACCAATTCCTCGTATAATTCTGATTCTGATGATCAATTACTCTGAAAATGTTTTATAATGGGAGCGATCCCAATTGTTTATTTATTGGGGGGAAAGCCTCACTAAGCCAAAGGATCTCACATGACTCAATTATCATTTCCAAAAGATTTTGTCTGGGGCGCAGCCACTGCCTCCTATCAAATCGAAGGCGCCTGGGATGAAGACGGCAAAGGCGAAAGCGTCTGGGATCGCTTCTCGCACCAGCCATATCGCATTTTGAATGCAGACACCGGCGACGTTGCCTGCGACCATTATCACCACTTATCCGAAGACATCGACCTGATCAAAGACCTTGGTCTGCAGTCTTACCGATTCTCGATCAGCTGGCCGCGCATAATACCGCAGGGCACAGGCCAAATTGAACCGCGCGGTCTGGACTTCTATGATCGACTGGTGGACCAACTGTTGGCAGCTGATATTGTGCCCATGGCGACCCTCAACCACTGGGACTTCCCGCAGGTGCTTCAGGAAAAAGGCGGCTGGCCGAACCGGGACAGCGTTGATTGGTTTACCGAATACGCTGCGGTCGTCTTTGAACGTCTGGCAGATCGGGTGCCATTCTGGGCAACCCACAACGAACCCCATGTGGTGGCATTTCTGGGCTATGCCGACGGCCATTTTGCACCTGGCATTGCCAGCTATGCCCAGGCGTTCCAGACAACCCACCATCTGCTCCTCTCCCACGGGCGCACCGTTCAGCTCTATCGTGAGCTTGGCTACCCCGGAAAGATCGGCATCGTCCTGAATCTATCAACCTATCACCCCCAAACCGATCGCCCTGAAGATCACGCAGCAGCAAGGCGTAGTGAAGATCTGGTCAACAATCTCTTCCTCGATCCCATCTTCAAAGGTCACTATCCTGCGAATTTGATGAGATGGATTGGGGCAATGGCGCCAAAAGTTCAGGATGGTGACATGGCTGCCATCAACGAACCAATTGATTTCCTGGGTATCAATTTTTATTTTGGACAACTGGTCAAATTTCAACACCGAGGGCTGTTCAAAATGGATTCAACCCCAAATATCGACCCGGGTTGGGGAATGACCAAGAAGGGCTGGGGCATCTGTCCCTCGCAGCTGACCGAACTCCTGCTGAATCTCAAAGACGAATACGGTAATCCACCCATGTACATCACAGAAAATGGAACTGCCATTGACGGAGCGGTTGATGAAACGGGTTTTGAAGATGACCAGGGACGCATCAACTACCTGCGAGCCCATTTTCAGGCTGCCCACAAAGCCCTGTCATTGGGTGCTGACCTGCGCGGCTATTATGTTTGGAGCCTGATGGACAATTTTGAATGGGCTGAAGGCTACGATCTGCGCTTTGGACTGACCCGGATTGATTTTGAGAGCCCTGACCGTAAGCGAACGCCTAAAGCGAGTTATCAATGGTACAGAGATGTGATCAAGGATAACGCCGTCGTCCGGTAAGAGGATTGTTAGAGCGATCTGCTTGTCCTTTCAAGAGAAATTTACATATTTTAGGATTTTTAAAACAAAACTACCCCAGTTGATGGGGTAGTTTTTTAGATAATTCTGAAGGTGCTGGTTTACGTGATTAGTTCCTGCCGCCGCCTCGTCGTTGCGGAACGCCTTCGCCGGTGCAGACGCCGTCGCCAGAGCCGTCATTCAATCGCTGCTGACGCATTTCGGGTTGATTCTCGGCGCCCAGGTTTTGCTGCAACCGAATCTGCTGTGGATCACACTCACCGGTGCATTCACCATCTTCCTGCAGCTCACGCAAACGGGTCCGTGTCTGTGACTGAGTCATGATGGGATCTTCGCCATTCTGGTTGCCATATTGATAGGCGAATTCAAATTCATTTTCCATTTCAACAGGTTGAGAGACGGGTTCACCGGCAGCTTCAATCACAACATCATCCTGTGGGTCAGCTTCCTGCGCATAGGTCGTGCTGACGACGCCCATCACACCAAGCCCAACAACAAGCGCAACTATCACTGCAATAAAAATCTTCTTTTTCATAGGTCACTCCTTATCACTCATTTTCATCCATAAAGGATTGGATTGATCTTACACTACCAATTCTATCGATGGAATGTGTAGCAGCAATAAGCAAGATGTGAAGAAATTGTGAAGAAATTGTCCCTGCCAAAATGAAGTTTCCTCAATCATTCCTCGAATTGTAAGATTCCTATGGCTTTGAAAATTACTGGGCCGAGCCATGAGACCCACAGCCCAATCAGTGTATAGCGGAAAAAGCGCAAGCCATATCCCACGAAATCCTCGCTGCGTGGAAAGATTTGCCCAAGCCCAAAATAGAGCACAAAAACACCCAGCAGACCGACCAGGAAACGCGCTAGTCTGCGCCAACCACCCTGCGATGCCAGGAAATGGCCCCTGGTCTTCGTCAGGATCACATAACCGGTCAACATACCAAACCAGGTGCCTGCGACGGTGAAAGCGCCATTAAGATCATAAGGCGCCACCTCGCCAGCACGTGCTGCCCATTCGCTGTTCATCTCCCAGGGACCCACCACCCAACGCGCCCCCAGAATGAGCAGCAAGATTACGGCCGTGCTCGCCAGCACCAACCCCAGCTGTGCCCGGGCGGATTTCTTTCCAACCCAGGCACCAACGGGCTTGTACCAGGCAGCGAACGCCCACACCAGCAGTCCACCCAAAACCCAGCCCAAAAGCACATCACTCAAGAAATGGACACCCAGGTAGAGCCTGGAAACACCAATCAGGAAGATCAGAATCACAGCCACAATTCTAAACCAGCGTTTTTTCACCTCTACAGCCAGCCAACCCCAAACAGATGCCGCAATTTGGGCATGTCCTGAGGGCAGACCAAAGGAGGTCTCATGCGAATAAGCGTAAACGCTGTCACTGATCCAGTAAGGTCTTGGGCTGTGAAAAAGAAACTTGAAGAAGGTGTTGAATGTGTTCCCCATCAACATCACCAGGCCGACCCGAAAGCCCACCATCTGGTCAAAACACCAGTAGAGCGTGGGCAGGAGCAAAACAAAAAATTCCTCATAGCCTAATGATGTAATCGCCAGCATCGGCGCCCGCAGCCACCCGCCCAGGCTTTGCAGAAATTCATTAACAACAATCTCTAACCCGTTAAATCCAGCCATCAAATCAACCTCCCATCATCAAAATATATTTTGCGAAATAAAACGCTGACATACCTAAACATCGTTCAAAACGCACAATCACACCTTCACGAATGACCACAAGAGGATCAAAATTCGCACTTGTTAAAGTTTTTCATCAAACAGGGCCTGGATAATACCCTGTCCTTCTTCCACGATCATCTCCAAATGCTTTAGGCTCTTAAAACTCTCAGCGTAAATTTTGTAGATGTCCTCGGTCCCCGATGGACGCACAGCAACCCACCCATTTTGGGTGACAACTTTCAATCCGCCAATTTCAGCGTCATTGCCGGGTGCCCTGACCAGTTTTGCTTCAATCACCTCACCCGCCAGGTTCGACGCTTCAACCATCTCCGGGGTTAGCTTCTTAAAGACTGCTTTTTGCTCCAAGGTGGCTTTGGCTTCCTGTCGGCGATAATAGGCTTTGCCAAATTGCGATTCAAGATCGGCATAATGTTCCGAGGGCGTTTTCCCTGTCACCGCCAGCATTTCCGCTGCCAGTAAATTGAGGATGAACCCATCCTTGTCTGTCGTCCAGGTCGTGCCGTTTTTTCTCAGGAAGGAAGCACCGGCGCTTTCCTCCCCGCCAAAGCCAAGCATGCCGCTCAATAAGCCGGGGACAAACCACTTGAACCCAACCGGCACTTCTGTCACCTTCCGGTCCAATGACCTCGCCACACGGTCAAGCATCCCGCTGGTAACCACTGTTTTCCCAACTGTGGCATCTGGATGCCAATCCGGGCGGTGAGTAAAAAGATACCAGACAGCGGCCGTTAGATAATGATTGGGGTTCATCAACCCGGCATCCGGGGTGACAATGCCGTGGCGGTCATAATCCGGGTCGTTGCCAAATGCCAGGTCAAATTGATCTTTGAGCTCAATCAAACCCGCCATGGCATAGGGAGAAGAACAGTCCATACGGATCTTGCCGTCGTGGTCCACCGTCATAAATCGGAAGGTTGGATCCACTTCCGGGTTGACGACTTCCAGGTCAAGCCCATAAGTCTCAGCGATGGGCTCCCAGTAGTGCACACCTGCCCCACCCAGGGGATCCACACCAATCTTCACGCCCGCCGCCGCTATTGCCCCCAGATTGAGGACGTTTTCCAGATCATCCACATAGGGTTTGACAAAATCTACCCAGTGCGTTGTCCTTGTTTTGATTGCCTTTTCCCAGCTTACCCGCTTCACCGCTGATGATCCCTCGCGCAGGATCTCATTAGCCCGCGCTTCAACTTCCCGGGTGATCTCGGTCCCGGCAGGACCACCATCCGGCGGATTATACTTAAACCCTCCATCACGCGGCGGATTATGCGAGGGGGTGATCACAACGCCATCTGCCAGTCCTTTTTCGCGTCCAAGGTTGTAGGTCAGGATCAGGTTGGAGATTACCGGTGTGGGTGTAAACCCCATCCCTTCTTGCAGGAAGATATCCACACCGTTAGCCGCGAAGACTTCAACCGCCGTGCGTAAGGCTGGCTCTGAAAGGGCATGGGTATCTTTGCCAATATACATGGGTCCGTTGATGCCGCTTTTGCTCCGATATTCAACAATAGCCTGGCTGATCGCCAGGATGTGGGGTTCATTGAATGAACGGTCGAAAGAAGAACCCCGATGTCCGGATGTTCCAAAAGACACCTGCTGACTGCGTTCACCAGGATCTGGTTTTTCTGTGTAATAGGCAGTAATCAATCGGGGAATATTTTCCAGCAAATCACGCGGGGCAGGTTTTCCTGCCAATGGGCTGATAGACATCACTTCTCCTTCCTTCCACCTCAGAGCCTGATAAAGTAATTATACACCAGCAAGATTTCCAGAACCCTATCCAGAACCGAAGGTGAGGGTGGAATTTGCGTGAATCATGCCAAATAACACCCAGCATCAAGTATTAATTTCCCATCAGAACTGGCTGTGATAATTGGAGATTTGACATCCATAAAGTATAATATTGGGGTTAAGTTTTCAAGAGCCGTCAAATGTCCTGCGAAAGTGTCTTTCCCAGGTCTCAAGTTTACAGGAAGTGAATAAATGGCAGAAAAAAATGAATTAAAAGTAGAAAAAGATGTCGTGGTCACCATGGATTACCGCCTTGAAATTGGGGGACAGGAAATCGACTCGGGTCCGATCCAATTTATCCAGGGACACGGCAACATCATTGCTGGCCTCGAAAAGGAAGTTGAAGGCATGAACCTGGGCGAGGAAAAAGAGGTTTTGGTGAAGGCTGAGGAAGCCTACGGTCATTACGACCCGGAATTAGAAATTGAAGTGCCGCTCAGCACCTTCCCGCCCGATTTCCAGATCGAACTGGGTCGCCCCATGCGCCTTCAGGATGGTGAGGGGCATGTCTTTACCGGTGTCGCCGTTGCCATCACCAATGATACCGTCAAGCTGAACCTGAATCATCCGCTCGCCGGAAAAGACCTTTTGTTCAAGACCAAAGTTGTGGAATTACGGCAGGCAACAGATCAAGAAATCAGCCAAGGTGGACTCGCATCCGGCTGCAGTGGCTGTTCCTCCGGTGATTGCAGCGGTTGCTGATCAAATCAATTAATTAGGGAAAAATCAACGATCAATTGATTGACGTTGTATCATGACTGTGATAGAATTTTTCCTACGCCCCCATCGTCTAGTGGCCTAGGACGTGGCCCTCTCAAGGCCAAAACCGGGATTCGAATTCCCGTGGGGGCATCCATTATTTAAGGCGACATGGTTCGGGGGCCCTCTCAACACCCACAGGGGGTGCAGGTGCCAAAACCGGGATTCGAACAGCGTGCCCTCCGGGTATTCCCGTGGGGGCATCCATTATTTAAGGCGACATGGTTCGGGGGCCCTCTCAACACCCGCAAGGGGTGCAGGTGCCAAAACCGGGATTCGAACAGCGTGCCCTCCGGGTATTCCCGTGGGGGCATAAATTATTTAAATCGACATAAGCTGGGGGCCCTCTCAACACCCGCAAGGGGTGCAGGTGCCAGCACTGGATAATACCGAATTACAAAAATCGAGCGTTTCTTCAGAAGCGCTCGATTTGTTATTTACCTATGAAAAAATCACCCAGTGCCTTCTACACCATTGACTTTGCCAGTTTGACCGCACGGCTGGCATCAGGCGCATATCCATCCGCGCCGATTTTCTCAGCATACGCATCCGTGATCGGCGCACCGCCGATCAATACTTTCACCTGGTCGCGCACACCCGCTGCCTTCAGCGCTTCAATTGTTGTTTGCATGCCGGGCATGGTGGTCGTCAGCAAGGCGGACATAGCCAGAAAATCTGGCTGATGTTCTTTGACAGCTGCCACAAAAGTTTCAGGGGCGACATCGGACCCCAGGTCCACAATCTGGAAGCCAGCGCCTTCCAGCATCATTAACACCAGGTTTTTGCCGATGTCATGCAGGTCGCCCTTCACCGTTCCAGCCACTACAAGTCCGGCTGGCTGAATATCAGCATCAACCAGCTTGGGTTTCAAAATTTCCATACCGGTTTTCATTGCACGGGCTGCGATCAGCATCTCGGGCACAAAATATTCACCCTCTTCAAACAGCCTGCCCACTTCACCCATCGCAGTGACCATAACATCCAACACCTCACCAGCTTCCATGCCATCAGCTAAGGCTTGCTCAACCTTTTCTTTGGCAATGTCGCGCTGTCCTTCAAGAATTGCGTTATAAAGTTCCTTTTGCAGAGCATCCATTATTCATTTCCTTTCGAAATCTCAAAACCAAGTATCATACCATGACTAAGCAACCGGGGGTGCCCCAACGGATCCACGCATCTCTAACTGGCAGGGATACACCACCTGGCGCACGGGTAATTCATTTCCTGCAAGCATCGTCAATAACATTTCCACAGCTTTACCGACAATCTGATCAATAGGATGGTTGACCGTGCTTAATCCTGGCCAAACGCGAGAGGAATGCGGCAGGTTATCAAACCCGCAAACAGAAACCTGCTGCGGCACAGCCATTCCCATCTCACGCAGGGCAAATAAGGCACCCAATGCAGCTTCATCACTTCCAGCAAAAATAGCGGTGGGCGCTTCGGCAAGCGCCATCGCCATCCGGGTCGCATTATAACCACCATCAAAATTATATAACGAATCCAAAATAAATTCATCCTGAACTGGAATCCGGTAAGTCTCCAGGGCTGCCTTATAGCCAAACAATCGGTCAATACTCATGCGATGGTTACGCGGACCGGAGAGAAACGCAATCCGCCAATGCCCCATCATAATCAACCGCTCCGTCATCAGGTAAGCACCCTGGTAATCATCTCCGGTCACGTAGGGCACTGCGGGATCCCGATTCAGCGGCGATATCTGCACGTAGGGTGTATCGGCATTGAACAACAAATCCGAGAGATAAGGATCCACATCACAGGGCGGTGTCGTCACCAATCCATCCACACGCTTCTCATTGATCAGTGAGCGCAGCTTTTCCCTGGAACGCTCGTGGGAAGGATAATAGGTCTGCAGTAAGATATCATAATCCAGCTGATAAGCCATATCCATCACCCGGGATAACACCTCGGATTGGTAATACCCTGCCGCGTGCATCAGGATCCCGATCATGAAGGACTTGCGCTGCACCAACCGCCGCGCAGTGATGTTGGGTGTGTAACCCAGCGTATCAATCGCCGCCTGCACTTTTTCGCGGGTTAAATCAGACACATGCGGTTCCCCATTGACCACCCGGGAGACCGTTTTTATGGAACATTCTGCCAGTTTGGCGACATCTTTAATCGTTACAGTCATCATCCTTCATTCATAAAGACAACGTTGTCTTATTTTTACTGCAATCCACTTCATTATAATGCATAATAGCGAAACATCCGAATCAAGGCGGTGATATCTGTCCAATTTTCAGGTAAATTCCCAATAAAATCCTGAAAAACACAGCCATCTCCCTTT
>DIXG01000062.1:0-674 GCA_002436005.1 Anaerolineaceae bacterium UBA6086
GGCTGCTGATGTCCCATAACCTGACCATAGTATTGACATCCAGCGACTTATATTCCTCCATTGCAGAATCAGTTGGCGTCACGATTGACAGCAGCGTTGGTGTGTTTCGGATTGGCAAGGGATTGGTCTGCCAGCTTGTCCCAACTCTGAAACCCTCAAAAGCAAGGGACTGGTTGTTTGAGTATCGAAAACGCGGGTATAAGGGCGATCATGTTGGGTTTCTTGATTTAGATTATGAAACAATTGAGCGTTTTTCACAACCTGGTTGGCGGACTATCCTTTATAACCCTGCGGGAGAGGTCATTCAGGCAAATTTTCCTGCCCAGGATGCTGATATTTTAGATTTAGGCACACTGGCAGATGCTGACAAGCTTTTTGCTGGCAAGCCAACATTGCAGCAGTGTTTTGGTTGGTGGGAAGAATGGGAAGTGCCCGAAAATATCCGTCAACATTCCAGCGTCGTGGCGCGTGCAGCTTATGTCCTGGCGGTGTTGCTTCGAAATCGGGGAGAAGCAGTCGACCCGATCCTGGCGCATCGCGGCGGTATGCTGCATGACATCGATAAAATTCAGACCCTGGAATTGACGGGCGCGCATGGCGCACTTGGAGCGGACTTTCTCCAAAAACAGGGTTTTCCTGAACTTGCAAGAATGGTAAAACAGCATATTATGTCC
>DIXG01000062.1:789-31592 GCA_002436005.1 Anaerolineaceae bacterium UBA6086
GTTGATCTCTCTTCCTGGCGCATCAATTAAAACAGATCCAGATATATTTTCTGGATCTGTTTTTGTGTCAGCACAAACTTTTCGCTTAACCAGGCTGTAAATGACCTGGTTGTGGGTGATCTGCGTTAGCTCAGGCGTTCAGGAAGTCCTCTGCAAAGTGGCAGGCAACCTGGTGCCCAGGCCTCAATTCTCTCAGGAGGGGTTCTTCTTGGGAGCAAATCTCCTGCGCATAAGGACAGCGTGGATGAAACCGGCAGCCGGGAGGTGGGTTGATTGGGTTCGGGATTTCACCTTTGGGCATCGGTTCCTTCCGTCGGTCATGTGGATCGGGAACCGGCACAGCAGCCAGGAGGGCGCGTGTGTAGGGGTGCAGCGGATGGCCGTAAACCTCTTCCAGTTCGCTGATCTCAACTATCTTGCCAAGATAGAGAATGGCGATCCGATCACAAATATATTTCGCAGTTGCCAGGTCGTGGGTGATGAACAAATAAGTGAGATTCAGTTCATCCTTCAACTGCACCATCAGGTCCAGCAGCAGCGCCCTGACACTGACATCTGCCATGGCGATCGGTTCATCCGCCAGGATAAGATCCGGGTTGGTTACCAAAGCCCGGGCAATCACAACCCGCTGGCGTTGACCACCTGAAATCTGGTGCGGAAATTTGTTATAAAAGAATTTTGCGGGGCTCAGCCCAACTTTTTCCATGATGTCAAGCACGATATCTCGGTGATCTTTGGCAGTTTCAGGATAATGGATCTTCAAACCCTGCTGGATTGCATCTCCAAGGGACATCCTGGGATTTAAGGATGCTAATGGATCCTGGAAAATGACCTGCATTCGGCGCCGCAACTTACGCAGTTCTTCTGCAGAAAGCGTTGATAGATCGATGCCATCAAAGAGAACATTGCCCTCGGTTTTTTCTTCCAAACCGATTGTCACCCGACCGATGGTCGTTTTGCCACTGCCGCTTTCACCAGCCAAACCCAGTACCTCTCCTCGCCGGATGTTGAAAGAAACACCATCCACAGCACGGACAAAGTCACGTTCCTTTGAAAATAGCTGATCAATAAAAGTGGTTTGAACTGGGAACCACTTGACCAGGCTTTGAACTTCAACCAGGTAGTCATTATTTTCTTGTTTGTTTTGGGTCAATTTATCGGTCATGCCGTCACCTCAATCGTTGCTTCTTCTTTGTCTGGGTGATCTAAATACAACCAGCATTTCACCATTCTGCCAGGCACAATTTCCGAAAACTCGGGCTCAACTTGCGAGCAGATGGACATGGCAAAAGGACAGCGAGGATGGAAGCGACATCCTGCAGGTGGATGGGTAAGGTTGGGGGGTTCACCTGGCATTTTGTAGAGTTTTTCTGTGTCATCAAGTTTGATATTTGGGATGGATTTGAGCAGGCCTTTTGTGTAAGGGTGGAGAGGAGTATCGAACACTGATTCCACATCTCCCATTTCAACGATATGCCCGGCATACATGACAGCGAGACGATCCGAAAGCTCGGCGACCAGTGCAATGTTGTGGGTGATGACCAGTAAAGAAACGCCGAAGGTTTCACGGATATCACGGAGCTGGTCTGCTAATTGCGCTTCAACAATAACATCGAGTGAGGTCGTGGCTTCATCGGCAATAATTAAGTCTGCGTTCAGGACTAAACCGAGCCCAACCATGACTCTCTGGCGCATCCCGCCTGATAGTTGGTGGGGATAGCTCTTCATACGGTTTTTTCGAATACCGAGCCTCTGAATGAGCGTTTGCGCTCTTGCCAGGGCTTCGGTCGTGTTTGTGTCAGGTTCATGAACCTGGATGGCTTCAATAATGTGTTCATCCACTCTTTGGACCGGGTTGAGCGAGGTCATAGGGTCCTGAAAGATCATGCTGACTTTACGACCGCGAAAATCGCGCATTTGTTTTTGATCATAGGCCATGATATCTTCGCCATTGACAATGATTTGCCCGGATGTAATTTTGCCAGGGGGTTGAATCATCCGCATGAGGGCTTTGCCCATCGTGCTTTTTCCGCACCCGCTCTCGCCCACCAACCCGAGAATCTCCCCTTTATAAATTTCAAAAGAGACATTGTCAACAGCACTGACCTCTCCCAGTCGTGTGTTGTACTCAACGGACAGGTCGCGAACTTGCATGAGGATTTCTTTTTCAGACATAAGTTTACTTCTCCGTAAGTCGCGGATTTAATATTTCAGATAGGCTTTCCCCAAGCATGCTGAAAGAAAGCGTAACCAGCGTGACCATCAAGCCAGGATAAGTGATCAGCCACCAGGCGCGGCGTACATAGTCCTGCCCTCGTGCCAGGTCAATGCCCCAGTCGGGTGTGTCAGGAGGGAGACCAAATCCCAAGAAACTTAACCCTGCTTCGGTAAGAATGGCATCACCCACGTTGACCGAAAAGATGATGACCACCGAGGGGATCACATTTGGAAATATATATTTTGTCAAAATCTTGGTCCACGTTGTTCCGAGACTGCGAGCAGCCTCGACATAAAGCTCCTTTTTTACCGAAAGCGTCTGCCCTCTAACAATACGAAAATAGGTTGGGATATACAATACCGCAATTGAAACTATGATGTTACCGATCCCAGCGCCTAAAACGGCGGCGATTGAAATTGCGAGGATAAGACCGGGAAACGAGTAAATGCTATCCATCAGTAAGGTCAGCACCCGGTCAAAAGGACCGCCCACAAAACCACTGATCAATCCCAGCGGAACACCGATCACAAATGAAACAATCGCAGAACTGAGGCCGACAATCAGGGCAATTCTGGTTCCCCAAATAATTCGGCTGAACACATCCTGTCCGATTTGATTCGTCCCAAGGAGGAAGCCTTTTTCACCTTTCTCTCGCAATGTCTTGTCTGCTTGCAGGGTGGGATATTGATCTAATGTTGAACCAATTTCATCGGGAGATGCAATGAATCCGTCGATTTCACCGGCAACTAACGCATCCAAGCCTTCTTCAAGGGTCTCATAACGCTGTTGGCGGGGTTGATAGCGAGTGCCTTCAGGCGCAGTCTCATTCAATTCATCAACAGCCTCTCGCATCGCCTGGCTGGCAGAGCTTCCGATGATAAATCCGATATTGTTTGTTTTATCTGCAATATCCATTAATTCAATCTCGCCTCCCCCGGCATTTGAAAGCAGCCAGAAGGAAGGTGGAATTTCACCGGGTGCCAGTAATGAGGGTCCAACCTCTGCTCTGGGGTCGTAGGGCGCAAACCATTGAGGGAAAATGCCAATGGTGATAATAAAGAGCAGCAGAATGCCGCTGATGACGACAAACCACCAGTCGCCGCCGTACCATTTCCGCGCTATAAACAGTCTGCGGACAAAGCCGACGCGATCCAAATCCAGAAGCCAATCTGGAACCTCATCTGGCGAAGATGTTGATACCTCGTTAATGTCTAAATTTTTCATAAAACCTTACTCCAAACCGGCATTTACACCTAGTAACGAATTCGTGGGTCAATGAAGGCATACAGTATATCCATCAATAAGCTGATAAAGGCAACAAATAAGGCGAAGATACCGATAGTCGCCTGGACAGCTGTGTAATCCCGCAATTGTATTCGCTCGACCAAGTATCGACCGACACCCGGCCATGAAAAGGTGGTTTCTGTTAAGACTGCGCCTGCTAAAAGGATGGCGAACTGGAGGCCGAGCATGGTGAGGATAGGAATAAACGTATTTCGGAGTGCATGCCTGTATACAAGTTTGTTTTCCGAGATACCCCTGGCTCGTCCTGCTGTGATGAAATCGGATTGAAGCATTTCGATCATGTTGACTCTTGTCAGGCGGACAAAAACACCCGAAAGTGCCAAACCCAGCGTCACAGATGGCAAAACCAGATGCATCAAAACTGACCATAACGCAGGCCAGTTGCGAGTCAGAATGGCATCAATGATATAAAAATTGGTAATTGAAGTAAAATTTGTAAGCAGAAGGGTATCCATCCGTCCCGAGAGGGGAAGAATGGGAATTCTCACTGAGAAAATAATTTGAAAAATAAGACCCATAAAGAAAATTGGTATGGAGTAGACCGCAATGCTGAGCAAGCGGATGATGTAATCCACTGGCTTTTTGCGATTCTTCGCGGCATATGCACCTGAAAAGATGCCTATGACGGCAGTCAGGGTGATGGCTGGAATGGTCAACTCAATCGTGGCAGGCAAACGCTCACCAAGTTCATCTCTAATCGGGCGTTCGCCCTGAGTTAGGGCTGTCCCGAAATCTAATGTGACCATGTCCCATAGAAAATCGAAGTATTGGATATACAGGGGTCGGTTCAAGCCGAGGCGTTCCCTGAGGGCATCTGCCTGTTCCTCGCTCACGCGCGGTCCAAGCTGAGAACGGATGGGGTCACCTGGCAGGACGCGCATGACAAAAAAGATCATTGTCACCAAAATCAGGACCATTGGAATGGTGAGCAACAATCGGGTAACAAGAAATCTCCGTAGTGAAGTAGACATAAATACGTTCCCTCTAATACGTGCTTACGAAAAGGGGGCAAGGTTTCCCTCGCCCCCTGATTATTCTCAACAAAGGTTAGGCGTGAAAATGGCCATCAGTCTTCCTGTGCTCATGTCCACTGGCAATATCCCTTTGTCGAATACCATAAAAATCTCAGACTTACTCTCGAACCGTGAAAGTGTGATTGAACACCATGTAACGCAGGGCAGGTGCATCAACCTTATCAACGGTCACACCTTCAACGTCTTGCAGGCGGATAGCCTCAACAGGGCCCAGTGTACGCCAGGCAACGTCAACCTCACCAGATTCCACAGCATTTGACATTGTGGTTGGATCTGCGAAGTAGCGAATAATCACTTTCGGGATCAATGGCGCTTCACCGAAGTACTCGGGATTGGCTTCCAGGACCATCTGTTCGCCAGGTGTGAACGAAACCATCCGATAGGCACCCAAACCGTCAATTATGTCAGGGAATTGAACGATCTCATCCGTGAGGAAAGTGGCAGGATTGGCAACAACGAAAGGCGCTGTGGCTGCAAGGGCGGGGAAGAAGCCGAAGGAATCTTTCAGGTTGTAAACAACCGTCAGATCATCAAGCGCTTCAACGCTATCAACATAGAGCTGAATCAAGCCGGAGACCTGTCCTTCAAGTGTGTCGAGGCGATTCCAGTGGTCCACGTATGTTTGCGCAGTCACGGGGGTCCCATCAGCAAACTTGAGGTTTTCTCTGAGGGTAAAGGTGTAGGTCAGGCCGTCTTCACTGACAGTAGGCATAGCGGCTGCTGCACCGGGAACAAGTTCGGAGGTGCCTGGCGTGTAGGATAACAATGCCACACCAGTGTTCTTGATAACTTCCCAGTCGTGGGTTGCATAAGCATCAACCGAATCCAGGCTGTTGACCTCATCGGTTGTGCCGATGATGATTGTGTCTGTGCTGCCCGAAGCGGGCTGTGCATCTGCACCGAAGCTCAGAACATGGTAATTGAATTCAAAGGGAGCGCCGACAACAACACCTTCAACACCATCACGGTAGGAGACAAACTCGGGTTCCCAGAATAACGGGATGGTTGGGACATCTTCGGCATAAAGTTCACCAATTTGCTGGTAAAGACTTTCACGTTCTGCAGGGTCGGCTGATGCTGCAGCAGCTTGCAGTAAGGCATCCATGTCTTCATTGCAGTAGTTGACACCATTATCTGGTGACTGCAGACAGGAAGCGAAGGGGGAGAGCCAGTTCTCTGGATCAGCAAAGTCCGGGAACCAACCCAGGATAAAGAAGGGCAGGTCGCCAGCGACAAAGCCATCGACATATTCAGCCCAGTTCATGCTGTTCAGGTTCACGGTCATCAAACCTGTCTCTTCAAGCTGTTCTTTAATTACCTGCATGACGTCTGCAGTGGTGGTGCCGTAGTGCTCAGGAGGGTACCAGAGGTCAAACACAAATTTGTTATCCTCTGTGTAGCCTTCGTCGCTCAGCAGCTGGATGGCTAAATCAAGGTCACGTGTGCCGTATTTATCAAAGAATGGCTGTGTGGCATAGGGGTAGCCGTCCGGAACCATGTGATAGGCGGGGATGTTGCGACCTTCGAAGACACGGTCAACAATTTCCTCCCGGTCAATCGCTGCAGCAATCGCCTGGCGAAGGTTTTTCGTCCAGAGAAAAGCAGGTTCTTCGGGTTCAGTAACCTCAGGTTCGGTAACCTCGGGTTCTGTCACTTCAGGTTCGGTGGTTTCAGGTTCAGCAACCTCAGGTTCCGTCACTTCAGGTTCGGTAACCTCAGGTTCTTCTGTGACCTCAGCTGCAGGTTGACATGCTCCGAGCACCAGGCTCGAAAGCAACAACACGATCAGCAATACAAAAAATTTTTTCGCTTTCATTACTTCTCCTCGTAACTAAAAATAGGATTTACACATTTTTGAACCCATAAATTTTTCTAATAGCGTTCACCTCCTCTCAATTTAAAATTTTCTAAAAATATAAGCCAGTAAGAAGAAAGAATTCTGTATAAATCAATGAAGATGGATTCTAATGTTGTTTTTAGACAAAACTATGCAATTTGTGTTTCGGCGTTATTGCGGTAATACGGGCAAATGGATACAAATTTCAGATTTTGCGGTAGAGATGTTCGATTTTTTTCTGATCCTTTGCACAACTTGTTATCCATTTTTATCATATTACCATTATTTCATTATTAACGAAAGGTTAATGATTGTTGAATTGCCATTTACTATTTAAAGATAATGCTGATTAATTTAGATGGTAAGAAATAATATTAATGTAAATTGAGCGATAACTTTAATAATATTAAGTACGATATTGACAATAATTAAAAGTATGATATCATATTTTTAAAATATTATCCCAATTAACTGTGGAAGATTGATTATCAGAAAGGCAGGTTCCTATGGCACAAGTCTTGAAACTCAATTCGGCAGACCCCACTATTCATGTGAAGGCCTATGGCGGCATCCAAATAACCGGTGTCGAACAGGCGGAGATCACCTGTGATATTGACTCCCATGACCTGGTGACGATGGTAGAGGAAAGGGACCATGTTTATGTGACTGTCAATTCCTCATGCAATATCGCTATCCCGGTTGGCGCAGTGCTTCAAATTGAAAAAGGCATGGGCTCGGTTGAGGTCCGAAACATGGCGAACAAGATCGAGATTGAGAAAGTTCTTGGCAGTCTGATTTTGAGTGATGTGTCGGAAGTTGGTGTGGGTAAGGTGGGCGGCAATTTTGCTGTGCAAAATGCTGCAGGTCCAGTTCAGGTTGAAAAAGTTGGCGGTAATCTGATCGTAGACAACGTGGAGAGCTTTTCCTGTGAGAAAATTGGCGGGAATTGCACCGTTAAAAACGTCGCAGGTGAATTTGCACTTTATAAGGCTGGCGGAAATGCCAAGGCGCAGGACATCCGTGGATTATTAAGGATTGAACGATTGGGCGGTTCATTTACCGGCAAAAATGTGGTGCTTGCCAGTGACCTGCGGGTTGGCGGGAACATAAGCGTGATTGGTTTTGCGCTGGGTGGTGATGATATTGGCTTGAAAGCAGGTGGTGATATCTTCCTTGAGATTTCAGAAGCTTTCGGAGGCGGTATTTTCAACATCCAATCTGGTAGTGAAGATATTCGGATCGCTGTTGATGGTGATGATCTGAAAATTGATGGACGTTCATATAAGTACCAGGTCGGTGAGGAGGCGTTGTCCATCGATACGTTCGCCGGCGGATCAGTTTCGCTCAAGAGCATATCTGACCCAGACGCAGACATCGTTGGGGATCTCTCGAATCACTTTGTCTATGAAGAATCGCCTTTTAGCGAAATGATTCGGGAACGCATCGAATCGGCAACCCGCCTGGCTGAGGCAAAGGCGAAAAGCACTGAAATTCGGCTCGACCAAATATTGGATCAGGTTGAGAAACGACGCGGATTCAAGATCAGAACGGATGTTGAAGGTGGAGAGGCTGGAAAACAACCCGATGCTCCAGCGGAACCTGTTCGCCCGGTGCGCCAACCAGCAGGAAAGAAAGGTGCTTCTGATGAAGAACGCCTGATGATTTTGAAGATGCTGCAGGACAAAAAAATCACCGTAGATGAAGCCGAAACCCTTTTCAAGGCTCTGGAAAATTGAGGTAAATAATGCCTGACAATGTTGAGCGAAAAATTTTTGATATGGTCGAGCAGGGCCAAATTACAGCCGAAGAAGGATTACGGCTGATAAATGCCATGGGAGGCTATTCGGATGAAAGTGAACCATCTGAAGATCCGGGCAATGCTGCATTCGAAGTGGTTCCTGAAGATGAAAAAGTGCTCACTGCGCAAATCTCCGAGGAAGAGATGCGCCGGATGAAACGCTTGAAGCGGTGGTGGGTCTTACCCTTTGGGATAGGTTTGATCATCACAACCCTGGGTGCGGTTTGGATGTATGCGGGTTATTCTGCAAAGGGCTTTGGTGTTGGATTTTGGTTGGCATGGATCCCGTTTCTCCTCGGTATATTTATCCTTTCCCTCAGTTTTCAGACCAGTCACAGCGTTTGGCTGGACGTACGCATTCAACAAAAGCCGGGGGAAAAGCCGCAGCGGATTGCTTTCAGCCTCCCTATGCCGCTTTCATTGACCCGCTGGTTTCTCCGAACATTTGGTGAGCGGATTCCTGGCTTGAAGGATCAACCTTTGGAGAGTTATTCAGAAATCTTGAATAACCTCTCACCTGAGGAGCCCTTTTATGTCCATGTGGATGATGAAGATGGTGAAAGCGTTGAAGTCTTTATCGGCTGATCGGTGAAACCGCAAAAATCTGAGCCGGCTTTGTGAAAATTCGGCTTTGTTTTTTAATTATTGAAGAAGTTGTAAATTGAACGGCTGAGATCGGAATACAGGGCATTGACTGGATCAAAGACTGCTTGAACGGGATGATGGACAAAGATCGTCAGGACATAGTCTGCCCCAGGAGAATAGACCAGGGCAGCATCACCAATCGTATGGATCAACCCGTCGTCCTCATTCGCCCAGCCGTGTTTGTGGGCGACCGTAGTCCCCGAAGGGACCCCAGCCTGGATCAGTACGGCTATCTGGTTGCGGGAGAGATAGGTCACCATCAGCCGGCACTCATCTTGGGTGATCTCATCTGGAAAGGCAGCTAACAGGGCGCCGCCGCCATATTGAGCACAGAGATAGATATCTTCCAGCAGCATTCCGATGTCAGAGGTGGTTGTCTGGTTGTAAATGTCGGGCTCCGTGCTGACATCTTCGCGCTGGTTGGCAGGCGTCTGATAGCGCTGTAAGAGGGGAGCGCCAACATAGAAATGGCCGCCCCAAAAAGAGTTGACCAAACCCAATCGCTGCAGATCCTCCGTCACAATCATGGGAGAGAGATTGCTGTCAATCACCGCCATCGCCAGAGCATCGGTGCTGGTATTTTCTGATTGCTCGATCATCTCTTCCATCAGGGCAAGATACTCTTCTGGCCAGGGGTCTTCCATATAACGAAAGGCTGTCACCATCAACGGGATCTTGACAATGCTCCAGGAGGAAAACGCGATATTGGGCTGTATATTGTCAGCCTGGGGCATGTGGGCGAAATGCAGGTTCCTGCTGGATCCCAGATCCTGGAGGTAAAGCTCGACCACACCGTCGAAGCCGGAAGCGTCGATGATTTGTTTGAGCATGACTTCGAGGTCTGACATGGATGGATTTGGAATTGCTGCAGAAACCAGGGCAAGGTTGACTTTGCGGTTGCTGGATGAGCTGAGTGCATCGATGATTTGGAGAACAGCCCGATCATAATCGAGTTCGGTACCCGGATCACCATCGGAAAATTCGGTTGTTCCGGGAATGGGGGTGGGAGGTGTGGCAGGCGTATTGTATCGGGGGGCAATTTCCAGTCGTAAATATTCCCGGATGCGCGCTTCATCATAATCTGCGTTCAGAGGGATATTGACCGTTTGAATGTTTCTATCCCATAAATAATTCCAGAATCCCTGCCAAAATGGCTCTGTAACCCGCATATTGTCAGCAACAGCCAGCATTTTCTCCACTTCAGGTTCAAAACCGATCACAGCCGGGCGGATCTGGATTGGGTTTCCTTCGTAATTAACCTCGATGGGCGACCGATAGACGGAATAAACTCTTTCTGCAGCACTTTCATAGTTTAATCCCCCAATTGGAACACCGCCCACCTGAAAGCCGAGTGGAAAGTTGCTGCGGATCCGACTGTAAGAGATGAGCTGAACGGTTGTCAGGATAACAGTAATGAGCAGGACAATAATTGCAGCCCATCGAAAGATTGGGAAGTTTGTTCTTCGCATGGTGATTTTCCATTATACTTAATGCTGCATTATGATGCCATTAATTGAAGGGATTGTCAACGAACGGCTGTTGACAGGTGAAAGCCTTTGTTGGAGGCTTGAGTTTGTGTCTTGAGTTTTTTGTCTTGAGTTTGTTTGACAGTCACTCTTCATAGGGATATACTTTCAAGTCGGATTTTAGTAATGTTAATGTTGGAGGTTTGAGTTGAAAACTGCGCTAATTACGGGCATAACGGGTCAGGATGGGTCTTACCTGGCTGAGATGCTCTTGCATAAGGGATATGAAGTTCATGGTCTGATTCGCCGCTCAAGTACATTTAACACCCGAAGGATTGACCATATTTACCACGATCCTCATGGCAACGGCGGCGATGTGAAGCTGTATTTACATTATGGCGATGTGACCGCCGGGGATACCTTGCTGGATGTGCTTTACAACGTCAAACCGGACGAAGTTTATCATTTGGCAGCCCAGAGCCATGTACGGGTCAGCTTTGACATGCCCGAATATACTGGCGATGTGACCGGGTTGGGGACTGTCCGAATCTTGGAAGCCATCCGCAAAGCAGGAATGAAGTCCCGATTTTACCAGGCTTCTTCCAGCGAGCTGTTTGGGGATTCCAAGCCACCGCAGAACGAAGATACGCCCTTCCGCCCGCGCAGCCCCTACGCTGCTGCCAAACTGTATGCTTATTGGCTGGCCCACAATTATCGTGAAGGTTACGGTATGTTCTCGGTCAATGGAATCCTGTTCAACCACGAATCTCCCCGGCGTGGGGAGACCTTTGTGACCCGCAAGATCACCCGTGCGCTGGCGAACATCAAAGCCGGTAACCAGAAGCATCTTTACCTTGGCAACCTTGAATCCCGGCGGGACTGGGGATATGCCCCGGAGTATGTGGAAATGATGCACCTGATGCTGCAGCAGGACAAACCAGAAGATTTTGTCGTGGGGACAGGTGAGGCGCATAAGATTTCTGATTTTCTGGACGAAGCCTTTGGCTATGTGGATCTGGATTGGCACGATTACGTGCGAATTGACCCGCGCTATTATCGCCCCACTGAAGTGGATTACCTGCAGGCTGACACCAGCAAAGCGAAAGAATTGCTGGGCTGGGAGCCCAAGGTGAAGTTCCATGAGCTGGTGCGCATCATGGTCGATGCCGATTTAGAATTGGTGGGGTTGGACGCGCCTGGAGAGGGCAAGAAAATCATCGAAGAAAAGTTTTCACAGTGGCACCGGTGGGAAGACCAGGTGGAATCGATGGGTCGGTAATCCGATCAGGCTTTCTACACAGTTAATCAATTTAATAGCTTACAAAGCGAAATCAAACAAAACCGATAGCACTGGTGTCCTGACCAGTGCTTTTAAATAGGTGTGTGCTGTCACATTAATGTCAGTGGGGGTGGCCAGTATGAATAATTAGGAATAGATTGTTTGAGCGTGCTTTCTCTCTGGTGTCAACACCTGTGAGAGCATGGCATGCCTGAGCGATCGTGAGCAAGACGAAAGAATTTTCAGAAAGGATAAATTCATTAATCCAATCCGTGGATATGTCGATGGTGAATATCGGGCATGTGGGAATGTGCATGAGATAATTCTTCGTGAGTGTGAATGTGAGAGTGTTTCTTAGCCAAATTGTCCTCATGCACGTGGTTATGATGCCCATCATCATGATTATGGGCGTGTTCGTGAAGAATAGATTCATGAATATGATCGTGCACATGGTCATCATTTACAAGCAGTATGGCTCCCCAAATCATCAAAGGAAACGCAATAAAAAACAGCCATGTTGGCATTTCACTAAAAATCACCATCGAAAGAATGATCCCCACAATTGGTGCTGTACTGAACAATGTACTTGTTCTGGCGGCACCCAGGGAGCGTAAAGAATGAATAAACAGAACAATACTTACGCCATAACTCACACTTCCTAATGCAAGCATTTTCAAGATGACATCCCATGCTGGAAGTTGATTACCCAAAGTCAAAGCCAGAATCAATGAGAAACTCCCTGATACCAAGCCCTTGATAATGACGATCACGAGCGGGTCTTTTGCAGATATATTTCGAGTGAAGTTGTTGTCTATGCCCCAAAAGACACAGGCAAGCACGATGCCCAGCGCGCCGAGAGAAAACCCCCATGCAGCCTGAAAATCTATTGAAAGAATTATGCTGGCAAGGGTGACAAGCCCGATTGCCCACCACACACGCCGGCTGATGGCTTCTTTGAATACTAAAAAGGCGATGAAGGTGGTTGCGACACCTTCAAAATTGAGCAGTAACGAGGCTGTTGCCCCTGGTGTGCTTCGTAAACTGAACAGCAAGGTGATTGGGGCAGCGATTCCACCTGCAATAATTGCACCTGCTAACCAGCCAAAATCAGATTTTTCAATTTTTGCTTCCTGGGCAATTTGAGTCCGATTGAGACGTTGAATTAACTTGATGCCCAACAAGCCAATACCACTCCCTAAGTATAAAAAAGCTGCCAGGGGAATAGGTTCGACATCGCCCAACAACAGTTTTGAAAGGGGTGCACTGGCACCAAACAACAGGGCAGCAAACAAAACTTGAATGATGGATTTTATCTGGTTTTGTCGCATGGTCTTTGTCTTCCTTTCAATAAGATATTATATTGCCTGTTTCAAAGGAATTGAAGTGAAGCTGAGTATTTTTAAGTGGAAGAGTAGAGCTCCATTCAGGGGGTTTTCTTCCTCGGAAATCTGCCTTAAGTGCATTAAGGGTTGTAGAGAAATGTTGTACAGGTTGTGTCTCAATGGATTGGAAAAAATGGAACGAACTTTACATCCCACCCTACGGCAGAAGTAAAAATGAATCTAATTTTCGTGTAATTCAGCTAATACAGCCAGCGGTTCCTCATTGCCAGGTTCTTCGATGAGAGAATTTGCATAATGCGTATAGGCGATCTTTCCCGATCGATCCACAATGATCACTGTTGGTGTGCCAAAAGCAAAGAAGTGCTTCACCTGGAAATATTGCCCGGCAACTTTGGAACCTTTGTCCGTAAGGATGGGATACGGGGTGGGGTTACCATCAAGATAGCGATTGATCATGAAGGGTCCATTGGGCACCATCACGAGTATTTCAGCATTCAGCGCTTTAAAATATTCATAGTCATGGCGCAACTGCGCCATATGGTTTTTACAGTGTGGTCAGGCAAAGCCGATATTAAAGACCAGGACGACATTTTTGTCTTTGAGGAGGTCAGAAAGACGGACTAAATTTCCTTTATGATCCGGTAATTCAAAGTCTGGCGCAGGGTCTCCTATGGTTAATGGTTGCACTGGTATTCTCCTGACGATATGGTTATTATTTTTGCTAGTTCATCTTATTCCCCAAGATATGTAGAGGAATGATGATAGGGTGTGTTTCTTACAAGAGATGATTATACCGTAAGAGAAATTGAATGGGCGACGGATAAGATGTAGAGGTGCTCTAAGACATTTTGGACACCTGATATTTAATTCTTCAACAAATGGACCCTCCTCGTAAAGGCTACAAAAGATATCTTCTTCCTGCCAAAAGATCCTTTGAATCAAAAAGTTGGAGAAAATTTTATTGTGTCAAAGGCAAACCCCGTAAGTCTCAAAGGGTAAAGTAAAATATCCTGCAATTTTGTCCAAATAATGAAATTCTTCATTTGTCAACCACACAAAATATTTACATTTTTTACAACTATCTCTAAATTGCTCATTCATTATGGGTGCATTACCTTTCTGTGATGTTTAATTAGTTTTAAAAATAGATTCCTACAAAAGATGCGTAATTTCTCAAGGTATTTTGTGTGCAAGAAACTTGATCCATCTTTCCATTAACATATCACCAATATATAATTCGGAACCTGGATTTTCACTTCCTGGCATCAAAATATAACGGCCATTTAATATTTTTAGGACTTCAGAACTGTTATAGAATTCCATTTCTTTTGGTGTATTAATCTCCGATACCACAAGTCCCGGATGATTGTTGGGGGCTAAAAGTCGAACAAAATATTTGTAATTATTCAGTATTGATAAGCTGCTTTGATCCCTCACTAAACTAAGTATGGTCTCTGGCTTTGGTAATAAATTTTCATTGATTAAAAACTCTCCACCTTCGAGTATGGTTTGATATGTCCTATCAGGATTTTTTGGGTCATCAATCCAAGAAATGTATGATCTTGGTTGATCAATATTATTATTTTTTAGATATTCATATAAATTATACGGCTCATACCTTAAGTCAAATGAAAATAATTGATAATAGAAACCGATTTCGGGACGAGGATTTCCAATGAGTAATCCAGTATTACCTCGTTTGAGAAACTCTTGTAATTTTTCAATGTTCTCTTTTTGTTTAATATCACTTAATTGACAATACCATCCATCTGAGAGATATAAAACATCATACTCCAAATAGGTTTTTGGATCATTTATTGGAACCACACTTACATTGAATTTTAGTTTTTTCAAATTATCAACAATTTCTTTATTCAAACATTCATCACCTAGATCAAATACGCCGAGTTTAATTGCGTAATTAATAGGTGTTGGTGTCATAGTTGCTGTCATAGTCGGTGTCGCTGTTGGAGTTGTCGTTCGTGTTGCCGTTGGTGTCAGTGTTGGCGTCGGAGTTATTGTTGGTGTAAGTGTTTGTGTCAGCGTTGCCGTGATGGTTGGTGTTACAGTATTTGTTTGAGTTTGGGCATTGGGTTGTGGAGGCGGAGTATTGATGTCCGGTTGTTTAATAAATATGCTAATGCTTGCTACAAAAGAATATATAAATAGTCCCGCAAAGACTATTATTCCGCAGATTAAGCTAATCCCTACTTTACGCTTGGTAAAATTATATTTTTTATCCTCAATGTTCTGTTTCTCTTCATTATCATATGCCAGCTTATTAACAAAATAACAAAAAATGATTATGGCAAGTATTATGAAGCTGCCAATGCTTGCCCTATACCAAAACTCAGAAAAATCAAAAACAAAAACAAGGACGCCAACGATTATTGCAAAAATTCCTAGAAGAAAATTAATCGTTTTTTCCTTTTGAATTAAATACACTTCTAAAGGATTAGGTTCTTTATTTTCTTCTTCTTCTTCTTCTTTGCTTATCGTTTCAGGTTCGCTCATCTTCCCAACCCCGATTATTTCTCACCAGTTCGCAATATTATATCATTATCATATGTTATGCTACGCATCTTATAGCGGCTGGCTAATCTTTTGAGTAATCGGGTTTTGAATAACGTTACCTTTTCAGGAAATAGTGCTCACGATGGGGCAGGATGTGCGAATGATCAGAGCAATCCAATCCTGGTCAATACCACCTTCTCTGGCAACGATGTAACGATGTATGGCGGCGGAATGATCAACACTGAAAGCAATCCCCCACTGACCAATGTCACCTTTTATGAAAATTCTGCGAATGCCAGTGGTGGAGCGATTTTTAATGAAAAATCAAACCCTATCCTGACCAATGCTATTCTGTGGGCTAATAGTCCTGATCAAATCGTTGATTATGGCACCAGTAATACAACCGCAACCTACAGCGACGTTCAGGGTACTGTTGTCTTTCCGGGAACGGGGAACATCAATCAGGATCCTCTGCTTGTTCATGAATTGTTGCCATATGATGGCAGCTTCACTGCAATGCATGCTCTGGAAGAAGGCAGCCTGGCAATCGATGTGGGCAACCCTGATTTGGCGTCATGTCCGGCAATGGATCAGCGCGAGGTGCCGAGGCCACTGGATGGTGACGGTGAAGGGCAGAAACGATGTGATATGGGTGCTTACAAATTTGGCACAGGGATCATCTTTATCTTTTTGCCATTAGTCAGGCGATAAAGCTGGTTGAATTATTGTTATATTGTGGTTATAATTTGATTATGCTTTGACAGGCGGAAGAGTAACCGATTAACGGCTGAAAGAGAAGGACGTCACAGGCTGAGAGCGTCCACAGTTTAGGGATCGGTGAAGTCGCCGCAGGAAAATGCTGAAGAAAGCCCATTGGGTGAGTAGAACAGCACGGGTTCGCCCGTTATTGCGAGGCCGGATGTTCGTCCGGGCCGAGCGCGCCAGCAGATTGGCGAATTGAGGTGGTACCGCGGAAGATAACCTTTCGTCCTCATGGATGAGAGGTTTTTTGTTTTAATTTATTATTTTATGGAGGTAGATATGGCTAAAGAACTGCCAAAAACATACGATTTCAACGAGACCGAACAACGGCTGTACAACTGGTGGTGGGAGCAGGGTTATTTTGAACCCTCGAATGATCCCAATAAACCCGGTTTTGACCCGGGCATTGAGCCTTTTGTGATTTCGATCCCACCGGCGAATGTTACCGGTCGATTACACCTGGGGCATGCGATCGTGGTCTCGTTGGAAGATTTGATGATCCGCTATCACCGGATGAGGGGCGAACCGACCCTGTGGGTGCCCGGTGTGGATCATGCCGGCATTGCCACACAACTGCAGGTTGAAAACAAACTGCGCGAAGAAGGCACCAGCCGCAAAGAATTGGGCAGGGAGAAGTTCCTGGAACGGGCTTGGGCCTGGAAAGAAGAGTATGGCGGTATTATCACTCAACAAATCCGCCGATTAGGTGCATCCTGCGATTGGAACCGCGAGCGTTTTACCCTGGATGAGGGCTTGTCTGAAGCTGTTCGGGAAGCCTTCGTTTCGCTGTACGAAAAGGGCTGGATCTATCGCGGACCGCGCATGATCAACTGGTCGCCCGGGCTGCAAACGGCTGTTTCTGACCTTGAGGTGGAGTATTCACAGGAAGCGGGCAAACTGTATTACTTTAAATACAGGATTGCTGGCAGTGACGAATTTATCCCGGTGGCAACAACCCGCCCCGAGACAATCCTGGGTGATACTGGCGTGGCTGTGCACCCTGAAGATGCGCGTTATCAGCATTTTATTGGTAAAAAGGCAATCGTCCCAATCCTCGGTAGAGAAGTTCCCGTGGTTGCTGATGATTATGTGGATCGGGAATTTGGCACGGGCGCCCTCAAGATCACGCCCGGGCATGACCCCAATGACTATGAGATCGGCTTGCGCCATAACCTGGCATTCATCAACGTGCTGAATAAAGACGCCACGATCAACGAAAATGGCGGCATTTATGAGGGCATGGATCGTTTTGAGTGCCGCAAAAAACTCTGGGCAGATATGGAAGCCGCAAACCTGGTAATCAAGGTTGAACCCTATCAAATGAAGGTGCCGCGCTCCCAGCGTGGGGGTGAAGTGGTCGAGCCGATGATCTCCACCCAGTGGTTTATTGACATCAAGCCAATGGCGAAGGCTGCACTTGAAGCTGTGAAGGATGGGCGCATTGAGATCATCCCGGAGCGTTTCAAGAAGGTGTATTACAACTGGCTGGAAAACATCCAGGATTGGTGTATCAGCCGCCAGTTGTGGTGGGGACATCCGATCCCGGTGTGGTATTGCGATGACTGCCAGGGGATGACCGTCAAAAGGGAGGACCCAGACACCTGCCAGCACTGCGGAGGGAGCAACCTGCGCCAGGACTCGGATGTGCTGGATACCTGGTTCTCGTCCGCTTTGTGGCCGTTTTCGACCCTGGGATGGCCGGAAGAGACCCCGGATTACAAATATTTCTATCCCACATCGGTCATGGAGACAGCCTACGACATCCTGTTTTTCTGGGTCGCGCGCATGATCATGGCGGGGTTGGAATTAACAGACCAGGTGCCTTTCCACACGGTGTACTTACACGGTTTGATCCGCGATGAGCATGGACAGAAGATGAGCAAGACCAAGGATAACGTGATCGACCCGCTGGAAGTCATGGACGAGCTGGGCACCGATGCGCTTCGTTTCACGCTGCTGGTGGGGTCCACCCCCGGTAATGATACGAATCTTTCCCTTAAAAAGGTGGAAGCCAACCGCAATTTTGCCAACAAGCTGTGGAATGCCGGGCGCTATTTGATCCACGCCTTGAATGAACTGCCTGAGGCTCCTCAAGCCGAGCCGGATTGGACCCTGGCGGATAGCTGGATTTGGGCACGCCTGAAGCAACTGACCGCAACGGTCAACATCTTGTTTGAGAGCTACCAGTTCGGTGAAGCAGGGCGCCAGATTTACGACTTCTTTTGGACAGAATTTGCCGACTGGTATATCGAGATCGCTAAGAGCCAGATTGCAGAAGGTGGAGACCGGGTATTCTATACTATTCAGACTTTGGTGAAAGTATTCGATACCTGTTTACGCTTTTTGCATCCCTTCACACCCTATGTGACTGAGGCTTTGTGGGGGCACCTTAAGGAAGCCTGTATGACGGCATCGCCGCTGTTGGCGCCGTCTGACGGTTGGGAGGATGCCCTGATCATTGCGCGTTGGCCTGAGCGCAAACCGCTTGAGGGGTGGGAAGCCAGTGCTATGGAGGATTTCACTCTGATCCAGGAGATGGTTCGTGAGATCCGCAACATCCGGGCAGAATACAAGGTGCAGCCTGGTAATAAGATCGCATGCGTGATCAGCGGGGGGGCAAAGGCTGAGATGCTCAAAAAGCAGCGAAAAATCTTCGAATTGCTTGCAGGGATAGATCCGGATCAATTATCTGTTATAGAAGAAACAAGACCGCCTTCAGATGATGAGGTGACGCTGGTGGCTTCACCCGTGGAAATCTCGCTGCCTTTGGCAGGTTTGGTTGATGTGGAAGCGGAACGGGATCGGTTGGAAAAGGAACTGGCAGAAGCGCAATCACAGATCAGCCGGTTGGAGAAATTGCTTGCCAGCCCCTTTGCGCAAAAAGCGCCAGCGGATGTGGTAGAAAAGGAGCAGGAAAAGCTGGATTCATATCAGGAGATGGCTGAAAGAATTCGCCAGCAGCTTGGGTAGAAAATTAATTTATAAGAATAGAGCCAGACCAGAAAGGGATTTCGGTCTGGCTCTTATTCTTTGTTGTGCGAGTGATACCTCAGTTAAGAATTAAATTTTGCTGCCAGGGTTTATGACCCATGCTCATTGTGGCTAGCAACGCGATCATATTCTTTTTGCATGATACGCCTTAGGATTGCCAGTGAGGTGGCGTAGGTGGAATCGACGCCAAAATAGGAGAGAGTTCCGGCGCCGAGGTTCTCACCCTTGGTGAGCGGTGTATCGGAGGCGTAGTGCAGAATCCCCAGCTCGAAGGGCAGCCCATAGAGATTGACAATTTCATCCACGGGGTGTCGTGTGGGGCGGTAGAGTTCGGATACGCCTGAAAGATAGGGTCCGGCTTCCATCTCGATATCCGTATAGCCTTCGCGATAGATCACTTCCATCACGCGTGCGTTCTGCAGATAGGTGCCCAGCACGGAGACAGATTTTTGATTGTCAAGCACGGTGCCATACACCAGGTAGGGGCTGACATCTCGCGCAGAGAAGCAGTTGTTGTACATGAAGGTGTTGTGGGAGTGTTCATCGTAGGTCACATTCGGAATCAGAACGTCACCGCGTTTACCGTTAAGTGTGGCTGCTTTGCCCATGATGTAGATGCCGAGCAGGGGGCAGGTGTGTTCGGCAATCTTGACCAGCAGGTTATAGGCTGCTAACCCGAGCGGATAGTCGATATTCAGAATCAGGGCGTTGCTCTTCGAAAGGAAGGACCAATCAGCGTGTTCCCCGGCGAAGGTCTCTGGTGTAAGGCGTGGGTCTATGGTTTCAGGATTGAGGGCTGAAAGGTCAATGATTTGGGCTTCCAGGTCAAAGGCATGTTCGCTGGGAAGTCGATGCACGCCGAATTTCTCTTCGTAGGCTGATTGTGCCTGCACCAGGTCTTTGCCTGATTCTGTCGCCTGGTATTTCTTTAAAATGTAGTAGAGAAAATTCTCTGGTCTTGAAGGTACATCTTCATGACTGATATCATGCCATTCCCTGAGCAGTTCTTCATCTCCTTCGGTCTGGAGAAAGTCTGCCAAACGATCCTTTTGTTTCAGGGCAAAGCCTGATAGTAAATTGGGGATGCTGTGGGTGTTGCTGGAGATAAAATAGACCGGGCGTTGATTGACCTCTGGAAAGCCTTTCTGAATGTTCTCCCACCAAAAGCGCGTGGCTCTGCGATACTCGTTGAGAGACCCGCTGAAAAGCTGAATTTCAAGGTCCAGCTTCTGGCTGCGGATGCGGTTCAATTTGGTTGGAAAGTCCTTACCCCAAATAGTTATTAACCTTTGTAATTCCTCAATGGACATTCGCATGGTGACGGCCAGTTGATTGAGACCTGCTCTGTCCTCGACATCCAGATTGGAAAAGTCCTCCTCTGGCAAATTCTGCAAAAAGCCATGCAGTTTGTTCCATTCGATCTGAAAGGCAGTCAGCATTGGAACAACATCGTCAATATCCGAACGGGATGCGATATAACAGGCAAGCAGGCTCTTGCCATCATAAAAACAGCGACGCCGGCGGGCGCGAGCTGAAACTTCAGTCCAGGATTCAATATCGTGATAGCCGGATTGCTCAAAGACTGTTGCGCTTTGTCCTAAAAGAACCGCCTTTACATCCGGGATACAATCCGGCAGGCGCAGGTTCGCATAGATAAAGGACGAGACATCGGGTGCGTCCTGCCTTGCCAGGGGATGAAGCGAGGAATTCATGCCTGCATGGACTTCTTCGAGTGTGCGAATCCGCACCGGCGTGGTTGACCGAAGCAGGGAATACATCGTGCGGATATACAGATCGATCTCTTCTGAGGCTCTGGTGGGAACGCTTCTTTCCATGTTCTTATACCTTTTTCATCTTGTTTAATCTTTCTTGATTTTACCTTCAATTCAGCAGGTTGAGGTTTTTGTATGGGGTTGTGTCATTTGGACCAGTTATTAATCAACCTGTTATAATCAGGATGAAGCCTTATTGCTGATTTGCTGACAGGAGATTTGTTTCTTGTTGTATTTAGTTGCGACACCGATTGGAAACCTGGGTGATATCACCCTGAGGGCGCTTGAAGTTTTACGGGCTGTGGATTTGATTGCCAGCGAGGATACCCGGAAGACATCGATACTGCTGCACCATTATGATATTCACAAACCCCAAAAGAGCTATCATGCATTTAACGAGGAAAAAGCCGTTCCGATGCTGCTGGAAAAGCTGCTGGCAGGCGATTCGATTGCCGTGGTGACCAGTGCTGGCACGCCGGCGATCTCCGACCCGGGTTACTCACTGGTGCGTGCGGCAATCGATAACGACATCCCGGTGACTGCGATACCTGGGGCAGCGGCGGTAGTGCTGGCTGTCACACTTTCTGGGCTGCCTGCTCACAGCTTCACCTATAAGGGTTTTCCACCGCGTAAGTCGGGGCAGCGGCAGCGCTTCCTCGCCGAGGACGCCGATTCACCGCATACGTTAGTTTTTTATGAAAGCCCCCACAGGATACAGGCATTCTTAAAGGATGCACTGCTTGTTTTAGGAGATCGATCTGCTGCCGTTGCCAATGACCTGACAAAAAAGTTTGAAGCTGTCTATCGCGGATGCTTGACAGACATCATCGACATTCTGGATAAAAACCCGCCACGGGGTGAATATACCGTTGTAATTGAAGGAAAAAGGGGTTGAAACTTAACTGAACTTGATGGGTGAAAAATTACCCTGCTCATCAAAGGTATCCACACCTTCGGTTCGTTTGAGCGTGTTGACGAGCCAATAAGTGAGGGGGGTCACCGCCGCTTCCATCAACACTTTGAAGATGTAGTTTGTGACGGTCAGGCTCCAGAAAAGACTCCATGGAAACACACTTAAAACCACAGCCACAAAGATGAAGGTGAAAGTATCCACTGCCTCGCCGACGATGGTGCTGGCAATGGTGCGGGTCCACAACCATTTTCCTTTTGTGAGCACTTTCATGACAGACATCAGGATTGCGTTGGAAAAGGAACCCGCCAGATATCCGACGAGACTGGCAGCAACGATAGCGCCGGAACTCATGCTGCCGAGGATCTGGTTGTAAGCTTCCTGACCGACACTCGCTTGCCAGGTGGCTTCGCCGGGGAGGCGCTGAATTAATAAAAACACAAGTGCACTGAATGCCAGCCCACCAAAGCCGATCCAGATGACTCGGCGAGAGCGTTTGAACCCATACACCTCTGTGATCACATCCCCGAGGATGTAACTGATCGGAAAAAGAAGTGTTCCGGCATCAAAACTGAGGGGCAGCGATCCCAGGCGAATACCCCAATCGATGATCTTTGCCGATGAGGCGATATTGCTGAGCACCAGTACCAAAACATAGACAACCATGATAATATCAAGGTACTTGAAGGCTCGCTTGGCTGGGCGAAAGTCTGTCTTTTCTTGCATCTCATCTCCGAAAGTGAATTGGATTAAGTATACCCTGATATGAACCGTTTCTTTTTGCCTGAAAACCTGATCAAACATGGTGAAGTGAATTTTCCCGAGGAAATTGCCCACCAAATCTTGAGAGTGCTGCGCTTGAAGAGCGGAGATATGGTTTATGTATTGGATAACCAGGGGGCTATTCATAATGTTCTCTTGCAGGTCGATGCTGGGGTAGGCAAGGTTTCGGGGACTGTGGTCCATACAGATTCGGTGAAAACTGAACCCAGAGTTTTTCTGGCCTTGTATTTTGGTTTGACCACCCGTGAAAAGACAGAATTCATCCTGCAAAAGGGTACAGAAATTGGCATTTCAGCGTTCGCGCCTGTCATTTCCATGCGAACACTGGTGCAATCGGACGAGCTTTCAGCCAAAAGGAGAACGCGCTGGGAAAAATCATTTGCGAAGCGGCTGAGCAATCTTATCGTGGGCGATTGCCTGTGTTGAATGTGCCCATGAACTTTGAAGATGGCATTGCTGATGCCATTAATCAGCATGACCTGGCATTGATTGCCTGGGAAGGCGCTGACTCGGATCAGAATTCGATGAAAAAGATGGTTTTTCACGACGGATTGACCAGGATTGCGTTATTTGTTGGTCCTGAGGGTGGATTTTCAGAGGAGGAAATTGCCCTGGCAAGTGCAAAGGGCTGCCAGGTGGTTTCGCTGGGCAAACGCATTCTTCGCATGGAAACATCGGCGATTTTGCTTCCGGGTTTGGTGCTGTTTGCTCTGGGGGAGATGTGACCCCAATTGCCTGGATTATGGTAAGATTGCACATCGTTTTTAGAATATCAGGGTTAATGTTAGTGTTATTATCGGTTGCCATTTGATAGGAGAACCCTTTGAATAAATATTGTATTATTGTCAACCCGATTGCAGGGAAAGGCGCAGGCCGCACTGCAATTCCTGAGATCCGAGCCAATCTTGATGCGTTGGGAGTTGATTACGACCTATTTGTGACCGAATATCCAGCACACGCCATCGAAATGGCTGCAGAGGCAGGGTCAAATGGGTACAGCACGGTGGTGGCTGTGGGCGGGGATGGCACGGTTAATGAAGTGATCAATGGGTTGATGCGCGCGTTGAATGGGGGTCACCTCACATCCAGCATAGCAGTGCTGCCGGTAGGGCGTGGTAATGATTTTTCTTACGGCATGGGCGTCCCGGTTGATCTTGAAGCAGCCTGTAAACTGCTGGTTGAGGGTCACACCCGCAAGATTGACATTGGATTCGTCAAGGGGGGCGACTACCCGGAGGGTCGCTATTTTGGCAATGGCATCGGGATTGGATTTGATACCATTGTGGGGTTTGAAGCTGCTAAACTGCCTTCTTTTATCAGCGGCATCCCGGCTTATTTGATCGCTGCGATCAAAACCATATTTTTATATTTCAAGGCGCCGCTGCTTAAAATTGATGTGGATGGTGAGGTTTTGGAACAGCCTTGCTTATTAGTCTCCGTGATGAATGGCAAACGGATGGGTGGTTCCTTTCATTTTGCGCCGAACTCTGAATCAGATGATGGTTTGCTGAATTTGTGCATTGCTCACCAGGTGACCCGATGGCAGGTCTTGGGCTTGTTCCCAAAGGTGATGGGCGGAACGCAAGCAGATCACCCGGCGATCAAAATGCTGATCGGAAAACACGTAAAAGTTGACGCTCTGCAGGGCTCCCTGCCGGTGCATGCCGATGGTGAAACGATCTGTGTGGCTGGGAAGGCACTGGAGGTTGAGATCCTCAGGCAAAAACTGCAATTAGTTTGTGAGTAAGGTTTTATGAAAAAGTGGCTTGTAACAAACATCGTCAAACACATGACACATTTGATATTAAAGATTGACGCCAAAGAGCTGGAAAAAGTGCCAGCGCAAGGACCTATCATTGCCGTCACCAATCATATCAATTTCCTGGATGCCCCCGTTGTGCTGACTCATCTCTACCCTTGTCCCACAACAAGTTTGGTAAAAAAGGAGACCTGGGATAACTGGTTCACGGGTTTTCTGTTCAATGTTTGGGAAGGCATACCGATTGACCGGAGCATCGCCGATTTTACCGCTTTTCGCAAGGCTAAAGAGGCTTTGGAGGCGAAAAAAATTTTGGCAGTTGCACCTGAGGGAACCCGCACCGAAACCGGTGAGTTGATTCGTGCAAAACCCGGCATCAGCTACCTGGCGGCATTGTGCGATTCACCCCTGTTGCCGGTAGTGCATTATGGGCAGGAAGCGTTTTCTGAAAATATCAAACGGCTCAAACGAACACCCATGAAAATCAAAGTCGGTCGCCCGTTCAAAGTTTTGGTGGATAAACGGGAAAAAGATAAGGAAATCATGCAGGCTGTTGCTGATGCGATCATGATGGAGATCGCCAGCCTGCTGCCCGAAAAATACCGGGGGGTTTATGCTGATGGCACTTTTGAGCGGGAAAAATATCTGACCTATTTAGATTGATTTGCGCGGCAGCAGGTTCCTGAGCCGTTTTGACAGCAACTTTCCCATCCCCAGATTGCGCCCAACGGCATCGCTGACCATCAGGTATTGACCTTGTGGATTCAGGCGCGTATCTGGATGGCGAATATCTCGTCCGGCGATCCATTGGGGGACTTCCGACTCGTTGATCACAATTCTTCCGTTTGTAAACATCTGTCCAAATCGACTGACAAATTCGTGAGAAGGCTGGAGACGATTATCGAGCCATTTGCCCAGAAGCAGGCCGATGAATTCGTAGGGTAGTGATGCAAAATGCTTCAAATAAGCCAGGGGGATGAAAAAAAGCATGTCATTCCGTTGAAGAACATCCAGATTAAACTGCTGAAGAATTGTGTTCAGATCTATCCCATAATCATCCGCCAGCTGGGCTGCCAGTGTGTTTTGCTGTTCAGGGCTGATGAGCGTTAACCCTGTTTTGGCAAAGTCACGATTGGGTGGCAGCGTTTTTGTGCCTGGAATGGAAATTTGCTTGGTGACCAGCGCACAGAAAAAGCCAGACATCCCGGTTCGGTGCGGCCAGAGGCGAAGGCTGTGTTGCAGTTCTGGATGAAAAATTTCATCTTCGAATTGACCCAGTCCATTGGCGGAGAAAGTAAATTTGGATGACACATCTTCAATCCGGAAGGCATGCGGATAAGCGGTGAGCACAGCGTTGATCACGGCTTCATCCTCTTCTGGCGCCAGCGAACAGGTGGCGTAAACCAGCTGACCGTCTACTTTGAGGGATTGCAATCCACTGATCAACAGCTGGATCTGGCGGTTCTGCAGCCTTGTCCGTTCATCCGTGGTCGTCTCGCGCAAGGGGTGATTGGGGGTCGGGCGCAGGTTTTCCATACTGCAGGGCGCATCAAGCAGAATCGCGTCGAAGGTTTCAGGGAACCACTCGCCAAAGGACTCGCCCGGGAATTGCGTAATCGCCTGGTTAATCCCGCCCCAGGTGGTGAGCACCGAACGGAGGGCGGGGATACGGCTCTTGCTTGAGTCATTGGCGAGAATAAACCCCTGATCCTGGGTGCGGTCGATGAGATGCGTGGTCTTACCGCCCGGTGAGGCTGCCATATCGAGAATGAGCGGTTGTGGGTTCTTGAACTCAAACAGGCTGACAGGCACCATGGATGCACCATCCTGGATGTAATATCTGCCCATGCGGTGTTCAATGGTGGTGCCCGGAGATTGAGCTGCCGATTGAATCGTCCAACCATGCTCATAGAATGGGATTGGCTGCACCTGCCAGCCATAACGCGCTGCAAGGTCGAAAATGGCCGTTTCGGGATTGCTGGTCAGCGAATTGAGCCGAATGCCTATCGGGAGCGGTTGCTCCTGCAAGGCAGTCATCTCTGCCATCTCGTTTTCTGTCAAAATGGATTCGAACCTTTGGAGGCTGGTTGAAAATTTATTTGAAGTGTGTTCAGCCATGGCGCTGCCCTCCCGGTTCTTCGATCAAGAAGACAATTTCATCCTGGATGAGGATTTCTGAAATGACAATATTTGGCGGCAGGTTCTGATGCACCAGTCTGCGGTGCTGATCGATCAGGCTGTGTGTGCCCGAGAGGTTGTGGGCTGGGAGAGAGACGGCAAGGAGATCAACATCCAGGCTTGCCCAAAAGAGCTGGTTGCAGCCGGGTTGACGTTTCTCAAAGCGGTGCGCTTCTTTGAAGAATAAAGCCAGATCGGCATGTTGGGTCGGTGGAGAGGCAAGGATATCTCGATTTTCAGCCAATGGCTGCAGGCCGATGTGCGAGAAAAACGCGTTGATAAAGGCGATGCGGGGCTGGATAATGTCATAAGCGTAATATTGGGTGCTGATTGGCAAGTCCATCCACGGGAAGGCGAATGGATTCAACCCACAGGCAAGGTCGAGCAGTGTTCTCGGCGTGCCTGTTGCTTCGAAAAGTGTTTGATAGAACGATTCGAGATAGGGGAGACGTTCATCGGTGGACGCATGCTGGGCAAGGACTGTGCGGCAAAAAATTCGCACTTCATCGGAGTCCACGGCTGTGTCTTTGATGTCTGACAGGCTTTCTGTCAGCGCGTTATAGTCCGGTTCGCCCAGGTAGGGTGCGACAATATTGTGTAATTTGCGTTTAACTGCTTTGAGTGATGCTTTTTCAGATGCATGTTTGGGCAGTTCCTGCTGGATCAGGTCCATAAGGGTATCTGGGTTGACCCCCAATGCCCGGTATTTAGGCGAATCGAGGATTTTGGCAATCAATTTGGATGGATCCGGATGACCATCTTTCATTTGGTCACCAGGAATGCCAGTTCGCTTTGGAAAACGAATTCCCGAATCTGCCAGCCAGTTTCGGAGAGCAGCTGATAGAAATGGTCACGGTAAAAGGATGGCATCCCTTTTTGTTTACCGGTCAGGCTGCTGACAGGAAATGATACCAGGATGTGATCTGCCTGGATGGCTTCGAGGAGGGGGGCGCTGATGGCTTTGTCCATTTGTTCCAGGCAGGGGATCGATTTGAGAAGGAAGGCAACCTGCACTTTGTGCCCCGGCACTTGGTGCGCTAAATCACATGGGCAGGCTGCGCCGTCAAAATCAAAGTGAGTAAAGAAAGATTGAACCAGTTGAAGCATATCAAGGAAGATATCACAAGCCCTATAGGTGCAGCCGGCTGCCAGCGGCATCCACAGCAGTGCCAGGGGATTGAACCCACAAGCCAGATCCAGCACACTTGTCACAGGTTGGATGGGGTCCAGGCAGGTTGTAAAGAATTCCTCCAGGATGGGCAGTCGTTCAGCAGATGAGGCATGCGCTTGCATCGTGGTCAGGCAAAACCGCTGAACCTGCGGATCATGGAGATCGTCAGGTAATTCGTCTAAATCCAATTGAATTTGGGAGTAATTGATTTTCTGCTTGAAATAGGCGCCGCCAATTTGATGCAGCTTATTGCGCACCGATTTTAGGGCGGTTTTAGGCTTCTCGCCTTTGGCGAGGGCGTCTTCACACAACCGCAAAACCAGGTCCTTCAGTATGTGCTGATATTTAGGGTTTGACTGCACCTGGTCTGCCAGGGCTTCAACAGCGCTCTGGTCAACCATGGGGATGCAGCCGTTCTGTAAGCCGGGTCATGAAGCGTAAGTTGTGGAGGGTGGCAAGGCGGGTATAGAGCCAATCACCCATTTTGAAGAGATGATGCAGGTAGCCCACACTGTAGTGCTGGCAGACAGGGCAATCACAAAATTCTGAGATGGGACGATTGTCCTTGATATATTTTTTATCCTGGATGTAAACATATTCCAGCCAGTTACCATCTGGCGTTAGTGTGAAATCTGCTTGCGGTTGGAAGCGCATCAGGCGTCCGTGGCGGGCGTCGCGTGTGGGGAGGGCACAATCAAAGATGTCATATCCCAGACCGTAAGTCTTGACCAGGTTGATGGGGTGGCCGATCCCAAGCGCATGCATAGGGAATTCCAGCGGAATCAGCTCCCGGGTTAGCTGAACCATATCCTCAAGCAGATCTCCCTGAGAATCCAGCGGCCAGCCGCCATAGCCATAGCCGTCAAAGCCTATCTCCAGCAACCCCTCAGCACATTTCCGCCGTAGATCAGGGAATCCGCCGCCCTGGATGACACCGAATATCAGAGGGCGTTGGTCCTCGGGGACCTGTCTCTGGTCTAATTGGTGTAAATATTCCTTTTTACAGCGTTTCGCCCAGTTTAACGTTCGGTTCACGGATTGTTCCTGCTCTGTGCGAGAGGCGTCCACATGGGTGCAGTCATCCAGACAGATGACCACGTCGCTATCATAACCGATCTGCAGCTGGATGCTCTTTTCAGGTGATAGGAGCAGGCGCTTATCCTTTCCTTCGGGGCGAAAAATGATTCCGCGATCGGTCAACGTGCCAAACCGGTCCGATTCATGGATCAGCGAATAAGCCTGGAATCCGCCTGAATCGGTGATGATCACGCCTGGCCAGCTGGCAAAGTTATGCAGACCGCCAAAGAACTGGATGGTGCTTGAGCCAGGTTTCTGCATCAGGTGGAAAGTGTTCATCACTAGCGCCTGGATGTTTACATTTTGTAAATCCTGCGAATCGACAGCCCGGACGTAGCCGGAGGTTGCGTCGGGCAGGTAAGCGGGTAATTTGAGTGTTTTTGTTCGCAAATTCAGAGAGGATCGCCGTTCCATTTATGGATGCCTTTTGTTTCGCTGAAGGTTGAGGATCAGGATGAATTCACGCTTTTGTCCAGAAACTTTGGGCAATATCTCCTGAATTGAACCCCGGAAAACGGTTTCTTTCTTTTGTGTCATATCACAGGCAAGGAGAATATCGGTCCCCTTGCCAAACAGGCTTTGCACCTCGGTCAGCAATTTTGTCAGCCGATAGGGGGTATCCATCAGGATGAGCGGTGTAGTTTGTCCGACATATTTCTGAAGGAAGCTTTCCCTTTCAGGGCTTTTGCGCGGCGGAAAACCGGCAAAGATGAACCGATCAATCGGAAAATCGCACAGCGAGAGCGCTGCCATCAATGAGGATGGGCCTGGGATCGGCGAGACCGGGACATCCATCTGGTAGAGCAATTTGATCAGTTGCTGACCGGGGTCGGCAAATACCGGTGTGCCGGCGTCGGAGATGATCGCCATGGTTTCACCCTGAGCGATTCGAAAGGCGATATTTTGCGCTTCCCGGGTTTCATTGTGCTCGTTCAGCGCCAGGAGTTCGTTTTCGATGTGTAATGTGTTGAGCAGCCGGTTTCCCAGGCGAATTTCCTCACAAATAACTGCATCTACCTTTTTGAGGATCTCAAGGGCGCGCAGGGTGATGTCTTTTGGATGACCAATTGGCGTGGCAACGATGTATAATTTTCCTGTCTTCCGGTTTTCTGACATGGTTTAATTGTAACATCGCCCGCGCTGATGAAAAGACCTACGCCTGGTTTTGCAGGTGTCTGGTCAGCCCGTGCCTAATATGGCATAATCATGCCTGAAGATTGGAATCACCAGAAGGATCACGGATGAAGAAATTAAGCAGATTGACCCGCGTATCGCTAATGCTTGCCATTTTCTTTGGGTTGGACAAGGTGCTTGGCGTGCTGCGAACGGTGATCATCGGGCGCCAATTTGGCCTTTCGGAGGAATTGGATGTCTTCAATGCGGCGAATAACCTGCCGGATTTGCTGTTTGCACTAATTTCTGGCGGCGCATTGGCGATTGCGTTTATTCCAGTGCTCTCAGAAACGCTGAACAAAAAAGGACGGGACTCCACCTGGCAATTATTTTCAAAGGTTGCCAACCTGGCATTCATTGTGACGGCGGTATTGGCAATCATTGTTGGTTTACTGGCTGGACCCTTGGTGCGAGGACAGTTGGGAATTGCGCCTGGTTTTAGCCCGCAACAGCAGGATCTGGCAATTGAGTTAATGAGGTTGAATTTGATCTCAACTTTGATTTTCTCCATCAGCGGATTAGTGATGGCAGGGCTGAACGCCAATCAATACTTCTTGCTGCCGGCGGTGGCACCCCTGGTATATGACGTCGGTCAAATCTTCGGTGCTCTGATATTGGCGCCTAATGAAGGGCTTCAAATTGCCGGATTCCAGCTGCCTGCCTTCGGACTGGGTGTGTACGGACTGGTTTATGGGGTCATTCTTGGATCTGCCCTGCACTTATTAGTGCAGATTCCCGGGTTGATGAAATTTAACTTCAGATGGTTCCCTGTGCTTGACTTCAAGGAC
>DIXG01000051.1 GCA_002436005.1 Anaerolineaceae bacterium UBA6086
TTGGTCTGTTAGTCGATAAAAATGGCTTTCCATTGGGTTTACATAGCTTTGAGGGTAATAAAGCTGAAACAAAGACCCTGTTACCTGTTATAGAGGCTTTTCAGGCTCAACATAAGCTCTCCAAGGTTACCATTGTGGCTGATGCAGCCATGCTCAGCGTATCCAATCTTGAAGCCCTTTCAAATGTTGGTTATACATACATTGTTGGATCTAGACTGCATAAAGTACCTTATGCCATTGCCGAGTATCAGAAGAATGGTGAATTGAGTGACCAGCAGATTGTGACGATGCAACAGGATGACTACCGGATAATCTATCAGTATCGTGCCAAACGAGCTGCATTGGATCTCCGCAACATAGAGAAACAGGTCTCCAAAGCGATGAAAGCCATTAATGGTCAAATACCGGCCAGCAGGATGAAATTTGTGAGCGTAAGCCCAAAGAGTAAACAACTCAACCAGAAACTGATCGATAAGGCCAGGGCTCTTGCGGGTATCAAAGGGTATGTGACTAATCTCGATATCAAAGATGAGGATGTGATTGCTTGCTATCACCAACTATTTCAGATCGAAGCAACTTTCCGCATGGCCAAATCAGATCTGAGAGCTAGGCCAATCTATCATAGAAAGCGAGATTCTATTGAGGCGCATCTGACAATTGTTTTGGCAGCTTTGGCAATTAGCAGAAGAATTGAGCATCAGACCGGGATCAGTATCAAGCAGTTCGTGAAATTGCTTCGTCCAATCCGCTCAGGAATTGTAACCATTAACGGAAAAGAGGTGCTGGCGGAACCAGACGTTCCAGAAACGGTGAAAAAATTATTATTTCGCCTATCTTCAGGACACTAGTTTGAGAAACTCTGGAGACTCCCTACTCCCTACTCCCTACTCCCTAATCCCCACTCCCCATTCTCCATTCTCCATTCTCTATTCCCAAATCCCGGTTTCATTATATAATATACTTGACTAACAAATGAATAATTCTCACGCATCCAATCAATGAAAAGAGGACAATTGCCATGAAATCTGACCGCTTAAAATCATTTAATTATGCTATTGGGATGTTTGGCACCTCCATCCCCATCAACCTGCTGAAGACCTTTGCGGCAGCCTTTTTTGTAAAAGATCTCGGCCTGATCACCGCTGCCCAGTGGGCATCGGTGCTCTTCATCTACACCTTCATTGATGCCATCGACAACCCGGTCTATGGCTTTCTCTCGGACCGCACCCGCACCAAGTGGGGTCGCCGAAAGCCCTGGCTAGTGATCGGCACACCGCTGCTGGTATTGGGGCTAATTGCCTTCTATTCACCCTTATCCTTTCTCAGCGGGGGTTCAGCCCTCGCCTGGGTGATGCTGTTCTATATCTTCACAGGTACGCTGGATTCAGTCATTAACGCCAACTATGCTGCTCTCTTCCCCGAGATCTTCCCGGATGATGTCAGCCGTGCCAAGACCAACGCCCTCCGCCAGGCATTTCAACTGGTGGCAATGATCATCAGCATCGCCCTCACCCCTATCGTGGCAGACAAACTTGGCTTCAGCCTGACCGCCATCATTTACGGCATCCTGGGCGGTGTGGTGATTCTGTATATGGCATTCACCAGCAAAGAAAGACCAGTCGAACCGGATGAGAAAAAGCCGCAGCTGTGGGACAGCATCAAGACCCTGGTCACAAACTGGAAATTCTGGATTGCTGGTTTTGCCAACGCCTTCTATAGCGCCACGATGTCCCTCGTCATGGCAGCCCTACCCTTCTATGCCGATTACAAACTGGGCATCAGCAGCCTGCAGCAGACGATCCTCTTCGCCACCGTCCTGCTGATCGCTATCGGCAGTGTGGCAATCTGGGCAGCACTGGTGCGAAAATTTTCGCTCATCCCGGTCTGGCGGGCTGCCCTGATCGCGCTGACCCTATCCTTCATCCCCCTCTATTTTGCCAACACCTTTATCATGGCGATCGTGTGCAGTGCGCTGGTCGGTTTTGGCTTTGCCGGCGTGATCACAACCATGGACCTGGTGCACGCCAAGATCATGGATGAAGACCGACTCAAACACGACGTACGCCGTGAGGGCATTATCGCCAACGCCCTGGGCTTCATGAACCGCCTGAACGGGCTGTTCACCAGCCTCGCTTTTCTCCTGGTGACCCGCTTCTTCGGCTTTGTCAGCGGCGAACAACCCGGCCCACAGCCCGACCAGGCTGCCCTCTTCCTGCTGACCGTCTTCCCCTTCGTGCTCTCAGCCATCAGCGTTGTGTTTGCCTTTATTTTGAAATTTCCCCAGCTGCCCTCAGAACCAACCGATTATTCAGACTATTTGGAAACTGAAATTCTCGAGTAAAGGAAAAAAATGGCTCTCATTCGTCTTGACCACACACCTGAAACCGTCAAGGTTTGCCAGCCGCTGTATGTGATCCTGCCCGATCCGGGCAGGATAGGCGGTATCCCCCTATCTGACCGAAAGGTGCTCTACCTGTTGCACGGCCTCAGCGACGACGGCAGCGCCTGGCAGCGCTACACCAGCATCGAAACGCTTGCCTATGATTATGGTCTGGTGGTCGTCATGCCCTCTGTCGGACGCAGCTTCTATACCGACCTGCCCAACGGTCAGCAGTATTTCACCTACCTCACCCAGGAACTGCCGCAATATCTGAAGGATGTGTTTGGCCTGGACCCTAAACGGGAAGACACCTTCATCGCTGGCAATTCGATGGGCGGTTATGGCGCCTTCAAAGCGGCTTTTCACCATCCTGAAAGATTTGCTGCCGCCCTCAGCCTGTCGGGGGTGTTAGCGATTGACATCCTCAAAATCGATCCGGATGATGAGCGGAAAAATGAATTCAGGTTGATCTTCGGAGACCTGACCCAGCTCTCCGGCACCTCGCATGATCCCTTGTTCTGGCTGAACAATGCCGCAGAACAGTCTGCTGACCTGCCGCGCCTGTTTGTTGCCTGCGGTAAGCAGGACGACCTCTATCCCGTCAACCAGATGTTCAAAGCAGCCTGCGACCAGCTCAGCGTGCCGCTGGATTATTACGAAGAAGACGGCCAGCACGACTGGCATTTCTGGGATAAGCACATCAAACGTTTCCTGAAAATCGTTTTGGGAGCCAACACACAAGCCGGATCCTGAGGAGGCGCTGTGGAAAAACACATCCAACTCGAATATTTTGTTCCCCATGAAAAAGAGGGACACTATCTGACATTGCCCTTCCAGATGCCGGAAAACATTGCCGAGTTCTCGCTCAGTTATCACTACCAAAAGGATCAGGTTGAGCCAATCCAGGTTGAGAATGGCACATTTCTCTCTTCACGGCAGATCAACATCCTCGACCTGGGTTTAGTCGGTCCGAATGGTGAGCAGGTGGGCGCATCCGGGTCGGATAAGAGCGCCTTTACGCTCAGCGCCCTTGAAGCCACACCGGGATATACCCCAACGCTGCTCACAGCAGGCGAATGGCAGATCATTGTTGGCGCCTACAAGATCGCACCGGAGGGCGTGAGTGTCCTTTACGACCTGACCTTCACCGCCAAAAGCCCGCTGCATTTGCGGGGTGATATCCACACCCACACCCACGCATCCGATGGGGTTCTGTCCGCCTCAGAGCTGGCAGTTCACGCCCTGCGCCACGGGTTGGATTTCCTGGCAATCACCGACCACAACCAGATCGCAAAATCAGACCAGTTGCCCAGAATCGCTGGAATCACGCTGATTCCCGGGGTGGAGTGGACGCATTACCAGGGGCATGCCAATTTTCTGGGCACAGACCAGCCCTACGATGAACCCTTCTTCACCAACACCCCCGAAGATGCCCGTTCGCGTTTTGTTTCCGCCCGGGAACGTGGCGCACTGATCATCATCAATCATCCCTTTGGCGAGGGTTGTGAATTCCAATTTGACCTCAACCAGCTGACCTTTGACTGCATGGAAATTTGGAACGGACCCATGCGCGAGAGCAATTTGAGGGCTGTCGGGTTGTGGCAGTCTCTCCTCGCCAGCGGCAAGAAAATTCCGGCTGTGGGCGGCAGCGATTACCACAGAGACAATCTCTTCCAGATCCTCGGCGGGCCGTGCATGGGCGTGTATGCTCTCAGCCGATCCCGCGAAGATATATTATCAGCCTTGCGAGCCGGACACAGCTACATCACCTTTGCGCCGCAGGGTCCGCAGGTTGAGATTTCGGCTGGCGATGCGATCATGGGGGATTCGGTTAATTGGCAGCCAGGCACATACCTGTCGATTTCAGCACAAGGTTTGAAAAATGGGGATATCCTGCGTGCCGTCACCGCCCAGGATAGCACTGACGTGTTCCAAGCGACCAGTGACGGGAAGGTGACTCTTGAAATTCCTATCGCAGCACCGGGGTTTATGCGCATTGAGATTCATCGCACCTTCCTGCCCGGAATCCCGCCCCTGCCAGCGCTGATTTCCAACCCAATTTACTTTGATTCCGATTAATGACCACCTGCGGCTTATTCGGGCGATAATTTACCATTCGAGAGGTACTCCATGAACTTAAATGTTCTCGCAATTTAAACAGAGGAATGGATTCATTACCTCTGCGTGCAGATTCCAACCCGACGACTGGGCAGTGAGGGCAACCGCCAGGCGTCCGCCTTTTTGATGATTGGATTAAGGCTCAGGGGCTTGAATTGGAACGGCAGCCTTTTGACTGCCACGATTGGCAGGGTGGAGGTGCCAGCCTTACCGTGAATGGCGTGCCTTTTGAGGTTTTTCGCAGCCCGCATTCGCTTGGCTGCGAGGTGCAGGGGACCCTTGTGGTCGCCGACACTTTGGAAGGCCTGCAATCGCTGGATGCGCGCGCCAAGCTCCTGCTCTTACGCGGCGAGATCGCTGCCACCCAGCTGATGCCCACCAATTTTCCTTATTACTATCCAGACGAACACCGTGCCATCTATGACGCCTTGCTGGCAGCCGGACCTGCTGCCATCCTGACGGCAACCTCGCGCTGCCCGGGTATTGCCGGGGCGCAGTAGCCGGTGCAGATGATCGAAGACGGCAATTTTGATATCCCTTCGGTCTATCTGAGCGAAGAAGAGGGCTTGCGCCTGGCAGCCTTTATCGGCAGTCAGGCAGTGCTCACCTCTCATGCCGAGCGAATTCCCTCCCACGGCTGGAACAGCGTTGCCAGGTTGAACCCGTCTGCCCACCGCAAGGTGATCCTGTGTGTGCACATCGACACCAAGCACAACACACCCGGCGTGTTGTCGAGCGTGCCGGGGGTCATCACGCTGATGCTGCTGGCAGAACTGCTGAAGGAACACCCCTGCCGGGGCGGGGTGGAAATCGTGTGTATGAACGGTGAAGATCATTACGCGGCTAAAGGTGAAACCGTGTATATGGAAACCATTCCGAAAAGGCTCTCTGAGATAGGGTTGGTCATCAACCTGGACGGATTGGGCTATGTGGGAAGCCAGACAGCATTTTCAATGTATGAGTGCCCGGATGAGCTCGCCGCACTGATCCGCCAAACTTTGGCAGGACACGACAGCCTGTGCGAAGGTGAAGCCTGGTATCAGGGCGACCACACGATGTTCTTGCAGCTGGGTTGCCTTGTGTTGCTCTCACCACGCATGACCTGGCTGGCATCATGTCCGGGATCACCCACACCCCCAAAGACAGCCCGGACAAGGTGGATCCATCCGCTCTGGCACAGGCTGCCGTGGCGTTGAGGGACCTGCTGCATGCGTTGGATGGATAAAGGTTGATTGAAGTCTACGCTCAATTCCGTCATTGCAAGGAAGCCCCCCGGATGGCGACGAAGCAATCTCGCCTTTCTTTGCAAATGGACCAACCACAACTACTGCGGACTAACACCAGCCCTATCGGGCGAGGTGCAGGGTCCGCACTCCGAATTTTTGTCATCGCGAGCGCAGCGTGGCGATCTCTTCTTTGATCCGTTAAAAGAAAAGGGTCAGCTAACGGATGCGGGAAATCCACTTTGCAACCTGACCCAACACTAAATCTTGCTGTCTTTCCGATTATAATTATCCCCACACCATGACACACCCATCCCCCCTTGAACCCCTCACGATAAAAATGCCATCAGCCGGCTGGCACAAATCAGCACCGGCGAAGACCGGGACTTTATCCTGCTGGTTGGCAGCCTTTGCTGCCAACCAGGAAAAAGTCTTACCAAAATATTTCTTTTAGTCGCAAATAAGGAGCGAAATATGACCAAAACCAATACCCCCGCCTGGTTGAACAAAGCAGTCTTCTATCAAATTTATCCCCAATCCTTTTATGACTCCAATGACGACGGCATTGGCGACCTGCCAGGGATCACCGAAAAGCTGGACTACATTCAATCCCTCGGCGTGAATGCCATCTGGATTAACCCCTGTTTCGTGTCCCCCTTCGACGACGCCGGCTATGATGTGGCAGATTATTACCAGGTTGCCCCGCGTTATGGCACCAATGATGACCTCAAACGTCTCTTCGCCGAAGCCAAAAAACGCGGCATCCGGGTCCTGCTGGACCTGGTGCCCGGGCACACATCCGTGGAGCACCCCTGGTTCCAGGCGTCTCAACTGCATGAGAAAAATGAATACACCGATCACTATGTTTGGAATAACTCGATCTGGGAAATGCCCCAAAAAGATTTGCAGGTTGTACGCGGCTATGCCCAGCGGGATGCCGGCTACATCACCAATTTCTTCTGGTTCCAGCCTGCGCTCAACTTCGGCTTTGCCCAGACCGATCCCAGCTACCCCTGGATGCAGCCGGTGGACGCCCCCGGTCCGCAAAAGGTGCGCGAAGAGATCAAGAGCATCATGCAGTTCTGGCTTGAGATGGGTGCCAGCGGCTTCCGTGTGGATATGGCAGCTTCCCTGGTCAAGCGTGACCCCGATAAAGCTGAAACTGCCCGATTCTGGCGCTGGATCCGCGAGTGGTTGGATGAGAAGTATCCCGAAGCAGTGATCGTTTCCGAGTGGGGCAGACCCACACAGGCAATCCCGGCAGGTTTTCATATCGACTTCCTGCTCGGCTTCAATAACCCCTGCTGGATGTCCCTGTTTCGCAGACGCGGCGTCGGTAACGGGCAGGACCCCTATGGCTGGTCTTTCTTTGATGAATCCGGCCACGGCAGCATCAGGGCATTCCTCGATGAATACCTGACTTACCTCGACGCAACAGCAGATCAGGGCTATATCGCCATCATCACCGGTAATCATGACGAAACACCTCGTCTTGCCAACGGCAGAAGCACCCAGATGATGAAACTGATCTACCTGTTCTTGCTCACCATGCCCGGCACGCCATTCATCTATTACGGCGACGAGATCGGGATGCAATTCAGACCTTTACCCTCCAAAGAAGGTGGCTATATCCGGACTGGCTCGCGCACACCGATGCAGTGGTCAGATGCCGATAACGCTGGCTTTTCAAATGCACCTGCCGATTTGCTCTATCTGCCGGTGGACGAGGCAGCGGACCGTCCCACTGTGGCAGGTCAGGAAAGCGACCCAGCCTCTTTGCTCAATTACGTCCGCCAGATGATCAAAATGCATGGGTCGCTGGATGCACTGGATGCCGACGGCCAATTCGAGGTAGCCTATGCAGAGGATGGTAAACTGCCCTTTGTATACACACGTGCCAAGAACGGACAGAAGCTGCTGGTGGCGATCAACCCGGCTAACCGCGAGGTGAGTGTGATCCTGCCCAGCGATCTGACCGAAACTGCGCCTGCCCCCGTGGAGGTGCTGGGAGAAGCCAGCCTGGCGCCTGTTGAAAATGGTTGGGCACTGACGCTGGGAGGTGTTTCCGGGGTATTGTATCAGATGGGATAAGCAGATCAGACAGGGCGCAGGAGGGCTTTCGGCTACGTGAAACAACGCGGACTAAAGTCCGCACTCCGAAAGTTCTGTCACTGCGAGCGCAGCGTGGCGCTCTCATCGTTGTTGCCTCAGATCATGGTTTTCTCTGCAGATATCTCTGCGGACTAACACCAGCCCTATCGGGGAGGTGCAGGGCCCGCACTCCGGTTTTAATGGTCACTGCGAGGAAGTCCCCATAGGGCGACGAAGCAATCTCGCCTTTCAATGCCCCTCGATTGACCACAGTGGTTGCTGACTAACACCAGCCCTATCGGGGAGATGCAGGGCTCGCGCTCTGGGTCCACTCTCAATCTGCTTATTAGCGCCAGGCTCAGCATCACCACCCCCACACCAATGATGTCAAAGATGCTGGCGAGTTGGATGAACCACAGTTGGCGATAGAGCGGACAGGCGATGATTAATAATTTTGCAAAATGTCCATCACAGCAGCGATATCTGACAAATCATCCTGCAGGAAATCTGGCGAAAATGCTGCCAGCGCCGCCCGATCATAGGTGCCCGTTGCCACACACAACACTTTTACGCCAGCATGCCGTGCACAGGCAATATCATGCGGCGTATCGCCAATCACCAGCACATCACCCGGCGAGACCTCATACCCGTTGAGAGCCCGCAAGCGATCCAGTGCCAGCGCGGGCAGCTGGTTGCGGTCAAAATGCTCACTGCCGAATGCCCCAAACCGGAACAAAACGGGGTCAATCCCTGCTGCGCGCAGTTTGTGGGGCACCGCCTCACGAACATTGCCGGTCACCAATCCCAGGATAAAATGCTCGTTTACTGTCAGCCCCTTCAGTAGATCAGGCACCCCTGGCAGAAGCTGCATCCTGAGGTGCGGGACCGCAGCCTCCATTTGCCGGGCATAGGCAGCAAAAGCCCTCTCCCGACCGGCTTCAATTTGGTCTTCCGCCAGCCCTGCCAGGCGCATCAGGTCCGTAATGATCGACCAGTCAGTTTTACCCGCCATATCATAGGACTCGATCGGACCGGTGACGCCAAATACCTCCAGCAAAGCCTTGCCCATCAACCCAGAACCTTCCCCCATCGGATCCAGCAGGGTGCCGTCAATATCAAATAACAACACGCGTTTTCTGCGATCATTCATGGGCTGATTTTAACCCAAATTTCGCTCTCCCAACACTGATTGCCCACCCACCCCTTTCTTGTGGTTTAATTAGGTCAATAACTGCAATCAAGGAGTGACCCATGACCCAGAATTATCGCTTATGCCTGGTTGGTTTTGGCAATGTTGGAAAAGCATTTGCCCGCCTGCTGTTGAAGAAAGAAATTGAACTGGAAAGGCGCTATGGGCTTTCCGTCAGCGTGACCGGCATCATCACCGGATCCCACGGTGTACTCATCCAGCCTGAAGGGATCCACCTGCAAGCCGCACTGGAAGCGGTTGAAAATGGAAAATCGCTGAATTCCCTCTCAAACACACCAGCACCTGGGGATCCGATTGACTTTATCAAAGCCTGCCCGGCTGATTTCATGTTCGAGACCACGCCAGTTAACCCCCAGACCGGGCAGCCTGCGCTGAGTTACATCCAAACGGCGTTGCAAAGCGGCATGCACGCCGTCACTGCCAACAAAGGCCCCGTGGTACACGGTTATCACGAACTGAAAGCCCTTGCACAGGCGCAGGGCCGCCAATTCCTGTTCGAATCGGCTGTGATGGACGGCGCGCCGATCTTTGCCCTCTTCCGTGAACCGCTGGT
>DIXG01000024.1 GCA_002436005.1 Anaerolineaceae bacterium UBA6086
CGTTTTCAAGTTTTCTTTCGCTTGTCCGGCCAGACGGCCTGGCAATCATCTGTCGTGACGATCCAAACGCACGAGCCCTGATGGATCAATTCAAAGCTGAGAAACTGCTGGCATTCGGCTATGGCCTATCAGCAGATGCGGATTATCGGGCAGAAAATGTTCAATTCGTGGATGGATTGCCGAAGTTCTCACTCGTTCACCGAGAACCATCTGGTGAAACGAGCCTCCTGGGCGAAGTGAACCTGAGTGTTCCCGGGCAGCATAACGTGGTTAACGCCACTGCTGCCCTGGCTGTTATCCATCAGCTTGGGTTGCCGGTAGAAGACGCCATTGAAGCCCTGGCACAATTTTCTGGCGCAGGCAGGCGGTTTGAAGTCCTCGGTGAAGCCAACGGCATCACGATTGTGGATGATTACGGCCACCATCCCACTGAGATTTATGCGACCCTTCAGGCAGCCAAATCTCGCTATCAGGGACGCCGAATCTGGGCTATCTGGCAGCCCCACACTTACACCCGCACCCGCACATTGGAATCAGCCTTCACCCAGAGCTTGCAGCAAGCCGATCGTGCGATCGTCCTTAAAATTTATGCTGCAAGAGAACAGGATCCCGGCTACTCTGCTGAAAAGATTGCCCATGCCCTCCCTAATGGTATGGGAACGTACATTTCCGAGGCAAATGATGCGGTGAACTTCCTGATGGAAAACCTGGTGCCCGGCGATATAGCCATCTTCCTGTCTGCCGGTGATGCCACACAAATCAGTCACACGCTCCTGCAAAAATTGTCGCATCAGGCAGGCGGTAAGGAGTCTGAGGCATAGATGGACAAACGGCTGATTTCTGAACTGAAAGAGATTTTCGGCACCAGGCTTCAAGAAAATGTCAGCATGGCAAGCTTCACCACCGCCCGTGTCGGCGGCGTGGTGCCTGCTTTGGTGTCCATCAACACAGTAGAAGAACTGGTAACAGCTGCAAATGCCCTCTGGAATCTCGATGTTTCCTTCCACGTCATCGGCAGCGGTTCAAACATCCTCGTCAGCGATAAAGGCGCGGACAGCGTGATTCTTTACAACCGCGCCAACAACTTGGTGATCGAGACAGAATCAGAACAGCCTACTGTAGAAGCGGACTCAGGTGTGATTCTGGGAACTGTTGCCAGGCAAACTGCGCTTAAAGGACTGAGCGGCATGGAATGGGCTGCTCCTGTGCCGGGCACAGTTGGGGGTGCGGTTTATGGTAACGCCGGTGCACATGGCAGTGACATGGCAAACAGTATCAAGATGGCAAAGATCTTGCACAAATTAGATGGCATAAAAGACTGGCCGGTTGATAAATTGGCTTACCAGTACCGCAGCAGCGTTCTCAAACGAGATCGCCTGCCTGTCGTCATTTTATCTGCCACCTTCAATATGAAGCGATCCAGCCGGGAAGAAGCCTGGGAGAAAATCAAAACCTACCAGGCACACCGGAAACAAACCCAGCCCCCCGGTGCCTCCATGGGCTCGATGTTCAAGAACCCGGTTGGCGATTATGCAGGACGATTGATTGAAGCGGCAGGACTGAAAGGAATGCAAATTGGACAGGCTGTCATCAGCCCGGTCCATGCGAACTTCATTATCAACCAGGAAGGTGCAACGGCACAGGACATCTGGCAGTTGATGAAAATCGCTCAGGAAACCGTTTACGAGCAATTCGGGATCTGCCTTGAGCCTGAAATTGAATTGATTGGTGAATTTGACAAATGAATGAGAAATTGAATTTAGGCATTATATATGGCGGTCGCTCGGGTGAACATGAGGTTTCGCTCATGTCTGCGCGATCGGTTTTATCTGTAATTGACCGTGAAAAGTTTAATGTCATCGAGATCGGCATTTCTCGCCAGGGACAGTGGTTTTTAGGTGAAAACCTCTGGACGATGATGCAGAATGAACGGTATGACTCCCTGACGCCCATCATCTTCCCGCCCATCCCTCAAAAAGCCGGCGTTTACACGCTTGAAGAAGGTGCGCTAACTCTTTTTGCAGCCCTGGATGTGGTTTTCCCGGTGATGCACGGCACCTTCAGCGAAGATGGCACCCTTCAGGGATTATTCGAAATGGCAGATATTGCCTATGTTGGCGCTGGTGTTTTGGGATCAGCCGCCTGCATGGATAAAGGGCTCTTCAAAGATGTGATGATAGCCAATCAGATCCCCACATTGCCCTACCTCGTCTTTAACCGCACCGAGATCCAATCTGATCTGGAAAATTGCCTGGATCAGGCAGAAGGGATTGCACCTTATCCACTCTTCACAAAACCTGCCAACCTGGGATCTTCGGTCGGAATCAGCAAATGTACCAGCCGCAGTGATCTGATGGAAGGATTGATGCAGTCCGCCCTTTATGACCGCCGGATCGTCGTTGAAAAGGGCGTTAATAATGCTCGTGAAATCGAAATCAGTGTTTTGGGAAATGAAACCCCCAAAGCTTCCGTCCCAGGAGAGATCATTCCCAAAGATATTTTCTATACCTACTCTGAAAAATACATCAACGACACAGCCGAGCTGCTGGTGCCCGCTGATTTACCAGCAGATTTGGTGCAAGAACTGCAAGCCCTCGCCCTCACAGCCTACAAAGCAACAGACTGTGCGGGTATGGGACGAGTCGATTTCTTAATCGACCGTGACAACGGCGATTATTATCTGAATGAAATCAATACCATCCCGGGATTCACAAAGATAAGCATGTATCCCAAACTATGGGAAGCCTCCGGGCTGCCCTATGCTGAACTGATTGAAGCATTGATCAAACTGGCGCTGGCAAGAAAATCACAGCGCGATGAGACAACAAGGGAGTTTCGGAGTTAACATGGCACGAAGTCGATCAAACGATTTGAGCCGGGCAGAAAAAGTGCGTGCCCTGCGCAAAAAACAGGAGAAGCAGCCTCAGGCACCAGCCATGAGAAGCCCTGTAACGCGCAAACAGGTATCTCATAAAGTGCCTGTCATCCACCGCAAAACAACTCCGCAGCCCATGGTCACACGCAAAACCAACCGGATTCAGGTGCCGCTCAAGTCAAAAGGCGCTGAAATCCACCTCCCTGCGCTGCCAAAGTTTAATCTTGGTTGGCGCTTGATTTCAGGTGCGATTTTCCTGCTCTCGCTGGCAGTTATCGTCAGCTTCGCTGGCTTTGCCAACTTCACTGTCAATGCAATCACGCTTGAAGGGGCACAGCGATTGGAAAGTGAAGCGATCCTTTCCAAAGCCAATATCACAGGCCAGTCGATCATCAAAGTAAAACCTGATGAAGTCGCTAAGGCTGTGGCTGAGAGCTTCCCAAGCCTGAGCAGTGTTCGCGTCTCGGTTGCCCTCCCCGCCACAGTCACGTTGCGGGTTGCTGAAAGACAACCGGTTGTCCTGTGGCAGGGAGAAACCCAATCCCTGTGGATCGACGCAGAAGGCGTCATGTTCCCGGTCAGGGGCGAAGCAGAAGTTCCTCTGACTGTGCTTGCCACTGGGAATCCCCCAGCGGCACCACAACCATCCACAGCAGATACCGATTCCTTAGAGGATCAGGCACTTGTTGAGGAAGGCAGCCTCGAAAACGAAGCCCATGTGTTTCCCAAAACAACAACAGAATTTGTGAAGGGAATTCTAACCTTGAACACTTATCTACCAGAAGGCAGCAACCTGCAATACGATCCGGAGTTCGGTCTTGGCTGGCAGGATCCAGCAGGTTGGCGGGTCTATTTTGGTAAAGATATTAGCAACATCGAGATTAAGCTTGCAGAATACCAGGCCATCCTTGCTGCGTTGAAAGAGAAAAATCTTTCCCCATCAATGATCAGTGTTGAATTTCTGTACGCCCCATTTTATCGACTGGAGTAGTAAACATGGACGAACCAATCATCGTCGGAATCGACATCGGAACCAGCAAAATCTGCACCCTGGTCGCCAGGGTGGAGGATGGCTCCAACCTGAGGATCCTGGGCGTGGGCATTGAACCCTCTCAGGGACTCAGAAAAGGTACCGTCGTGGACATCAACGCTGCCGCTGCTGCGGTAACACGATCTGTTGAAAAAGCTGAACGCACCTCAGGGTTTGAGATCAATGCTGCGCTCGTCAGCCTGGCAGGATCGCACGTCTCCTCCATCAACAGCCGCGGTGTAGTAGGAATCAGCGGCGGTATTGTGGACCTTGACGATATTGACCGTGCATTGGACGCAGCCCAGGCGATCGCCATCCCGCACAATCGTGAGATCATCCATGTGATTCAACGGGGTTTCATCATCGATGGGCAGGATGGAATCCGAACCCCGGTTGGCATGCACGGCTATCGGCTGGAGGTGGAAGCGCATATCATCACTGCCTCAGCGTCAACTGTTGAGAACTTGCGCCAATGCGTTGGTGGATCCGGCATTGAGGTCTCACAGTTTGTCCTCAATCCACTCGCTTCAGGCGAGATCGTCCTCTCCGAAACAGAGCGCCAGATGGGCGTGGCGGTGGTCGATATCGGTGGCGGTACAACGGACATGGCTATCTACATTGATGGTGATGTCTGGCATACCATGGTGCTCCCTGTGGGTGGCAATCATGTCACCTCCGATATTGCACATGGTTTGCGGCTCTCCATCACACAGGCTGAAGAGATCAAGCTGAAATTTGGCCATGCGCTCCAATCCGATATCAGCCCCGAAGAGCAGTTTACCGTCCGCAGCTTTGGTGGTGACGCGCCGGAGAGAATCAACCGCATTGAGCTTGTAAACATCATCGAAGCTCGCATGGAGGAAATTTTCTATCTCGTCTTGCAGGAAATCAAACGCTCCGGCTATGACGGGCTGCTGCCTGCGGGTGTTGTGCTCACCGGCGGCACCAGCCTGCTTTCCGGATGCCGTCAGCTGGCTTCCCAGGTGATGGGCGTGCCCGCACGGATTGCCAAACCACAAAACCTGGTAGGGCTGACCGACCAGCTCGACTCACCCGCCTACTCAACCAGCGTTGGACTGCTGGAATGGGCACTGCTGATGAGCGATTCTGGCCAATATATTGAACGTCATGGCCCAAAACAGGCAAAGAACTGGTCTGAACAACTTAAGGTGTTACTTAGGCGATTGTTACCCTGAGATTATCATCAAATAGATTAATCGTTTTACCAATGAGTCATCAAATAGAGGAGAAAACAATGGATAAGAATTTACAACCCGAGTCATTTGCAAGAATCAAAGTTGTAGGAATCGGCGGCGGCGGCTGCAATGCAGTCAACCGGATGATCGATGAAGGCCTTTCCGGCATCGAATTCATCACCGTCAATACCGATGCCCAGGCGCTGCAATTCTCAAAAGCCAAGGTGCGCGTTCGCATTGGCGAAAAGGTCACACGCGGGCTGGGTGCCGGCGGTGATCCCCGCATCGGACGTTTGGCAGCCGAAGAATCAGCAGAGGAGCTGTATGAGGTTTTGAAAGGCAGCGATATGGTCTTCGTCACCGCAGGTCTTGGTGGTGGTACAGGCACTGGCGCAGCGCCCGTTGTCGCGCAGATTGCCAAGGAAATTGGTGCGCTGACGATTGGTGTGGTCACCCGTCCCTTCACCTTCGAGGGCACTCACCGCTCCAAATCAGCCGAGATGGGAACTGCAGCTCTCAAGGAGCATGCGGATACCCTGATCATCATTCCAAACGATCGTTTGCTCCAGATCGTTGACAAGCGTGCAGGGCTGCAAGAGGCTTTCAAAGTTGCCGATGATGTCCTCCGTCAGGGCATCCAGGGCATCTCAGAACTGATCACAGTCCCCGGCCTGATCAACCTCGACTTTGCTGATGTTCGCACAATCATGTCAGAAGGCGGCGCAGCATTGATGGCTGTGGGAGAAGCCAGCGGTGAAGATCGTGCCCTCAAGGCAGCTGAAATCGCCATTTCCAATCAGCTCTTGGATGTAACCATCGACGGAGCCCGCGGCATTTTGTTCAATGTCACCGGTGGTGAAAGCCTTAAGCTCTTTGAAGTCAACCAGGCAGCTGCTATCATCAAGGAAACTGCTCACCCTGAAGTGAACCTGATCTTTGGGGCAGTGATTGACGAAAGCATGGGCGAAAACCTACGCATCACGGTGATTGCTACAGGCTTTGAAGGCACGACCATCCAATCTGCCATGAAAAAGTCTGAAACAGTCCAAGCAACGAGCGCAAAGCAACAACCCTTGCCACGTCTTTTGGACAAAGAATTGGAGAGCGAAGAAAATTTGGCAGGCATGAGCGGCAACTCGGATCATTACGAATTTCCAACCCGCATCAACACCGATGATCTGGACGTGCCGGCATTCTTACGCAAACGCAATCAGTAAGCCTTGAAGCTGTATGAGCCAACCTATCTCATATTGCTCCTCGCTATTTGATGCTGCCTTTACCGGTTGAAACAATGCAGTAACAACAGGTTTGTTTTGGCATGTCTGAAACGCGCCGATGCTCGGGTAACCTGACTCATTGCCCGGTTTTCAGGATTAACCTAACAAGATCGCACGTCCCATTGCGTGCGATTTTGTTATTTAATGGATTTCACCCTTTTCCAGACCTATTGTATTAACTCTTATTTTGATATAATTTATCTTATTTGTATTATTTTTATCGGAGGCGACCCATACTTGAGCAAATTCAAATTTGGTTATCCAATATCGGCATTCAAGAAGACCTTTCCTCAATTCTCAGCCAGGTATTCGTGCTGCTGTTATTGCTGGTTGGCTCCTGGGTGCTGCTCCTTTTAGTCCAACAGCTGGTAAAGCGTGGTCTCAAAAACTGGATTGAGAAAACTGACACAATTTGGGATGATATCTTCTATCGCAACCACTTCTTCAACAGGCTGATCAATTTGATCCCCCTGATCCTGGTGTATTTCACCGCATCCTGGTTCCCAGACCTTGCTGACTGGGTTGAGCGCATTTCGCTTGCGTTGATCGTGATGATCACTACGCGCTCCCTCGAAGCCGCGCCCACGGCAATTAATGACATCTATGATGATTACGAAGTAGCAAAGAGCCGCCCCATCCAAGGCTATATGCAGGTAGGGAAAATCATCCTCTGGTTCTTTGCCATCATTCTGATCATCTCTGCTATCCTCCGCTCCTCACCCTTGCTTTTGCTGGGTGGTTTAGGTGCATTTTCAGCCGTTCTTTTACTGGTTTTCCGGGATACTCTCCTGGGGCTTTTCGCCAGTGTGCAGTTTGCCACCAATGATATGGTCCGGATTGGCGATTGGATCGAAATGGACCAGTATCATGCTGACGGCGAGGTCTTTGATATCACTGTCAATACCGTCAAGGTCTCCAACTGGGACAAAACCATCTCCACCATTCCAACCCATGCCTTGATGGAAAACTCCTTCAAGAACTGGCGTGGTATGGAGCTCTCAAGCGACCGGAGAATCAAGCGTGCCTTGTATATGCACCTCAACTCCGTTCGATTTTGTGATCAGCCGCTGCTGGACCGGCTGATACGGATCAAAAATGTGGAAGGATATCTGCATCACAAAGAAAATGAATCCTGCGGTGAAGTAGGGTCCAATCCCACAGACCTGGTTGACATCATCGCGTGCCACTCCCCCACAAACCTTGGGGCTTTCCGGTCCTATGTCATTGGCTATTTACAAGCCCATCCAAAGATCAACCAGGAAATGGAAATCCTTGTCCGCCTGCTCGAACCAACACCAAATGGGCTGCCGCTTGAGATTTATGCATTTTGCATCGAAAAACAATGGGAAATCTTTGAAGAAATCCAGGCAGAAATTTTTGACCACTTGCTCGCAATTCTGCCCGAATTTAATCTCGCAGCGTATCAAAATCCATCCGGCGTGGATATTCGATCATTGCAGCGGTCCAACATCGCCCCATGATCAACCGGTTGCCCTGATGTTCATCGTAATCAAAAAAATTACAAAGTCTTTCTTGATTGAGCATTTAAATAATCGCGCCTGTTAACAATTTTAAAAAATGTGGTTTTTTAAGGAAAGATCAACTAATTTCATTGATTTACCCCAGATCCTATGCTACAATATACTTCCACCTACAGGTAGGGGGTAATACTTTACCCGCCCCTATATTTAGGGGTTGTTGTTAAAAATTACCACAAATCATGAGAAGGGTTGGTTTCATGCAGTGTCCCTATTGCCAGCACAATAAATCCCGAGTTGTTGATACAACAAAGGACGCTCCCGGCGGGATCAGGCGCCGCCGTGAATGCCTGGAATGCGGTCAACGGTTCAGCACGCTCGAACGGCCCATACTGGCAATACCACTTCTCATTAAACAGGATGGTACCCGCGAAGAATTTAACCATGATAAATTGATGCAGGGCATTCGAATTGCCTGTGCAAAACGGCCCGTCCCCGCAGCCGATATGGAACGTCTTGTTGGCGAAATTGAATCAAGCTTACAACGCATGGGGAAATCTGAAGTTTCATCGCGTGTGGTAGGCGATATGGCGATCAGAGGTCTGAAAGAATTGGATCATGTCGCTTATATTCGCTACGCCACCGTTTATTTACAGCTGGATGACTTGCAAGCCATTCGCACAGAAATTGATCAACTGCTGTCAGAAGAATCTTAAAGATTTTACGGACACACAAAGGAGAAAATGATGACCGAATCGGCATCCTCTGATCAAAAGGGTTTATATTCAACCCCCCCATTACCGGACACCTTACCTGTCATTGACCTGAATGAGAATTCGCGCCAGGTGCTCTCTCGTCGCTACATTCGCAAAAGCAAAGATGGCACACCACTGGAATCTGTTGAAGAGATGTTCTGGCGTGTGGCATTTCATGTGGCAAAAATTGAAGAAAAATGGGATCAGAATACCGATTTGCGCGCAGAAGAATTTTACCATTTGCTCACGAGCAAGAAATTCTTTCCAAATTCACCCACCTTCACAGGCGCTGGCACCCCACTGGGGCAGTTAGCTGCGTGCTTTGTGTTGCCCATTTCAGACGATATGGGGCGCAGAGGCGATGGCATCTTTACCACTTTACGCAATGCAGCGCTGATCCAGCAGACCGGCGGCGGCAACGGCTTCAGTTTTTCCAGGCTCCGCCCCAGCGGCTCTTCTGTCAAGACTTCCGCTGGAAGAGCGACCGGTCCAATTGGTTTTTTGCGGGTTTATGACCAGGCTTTTGCTGAGATTGCACAGGGCGGCACACGTCGCGGCGCCAACATGGGCGTCCTGCGGGTCGATCACCCCGACATAGAAGAGTTCATTTCCTGCAAAACCAATGAGAACGCGATTACCAATTTCAATATCTCCGTGGGTATAACGGATGCGTTTATGAGAGCGGTCCAGGCGGATGAAGATTGGGAATTGAAATTTGCAGATGAAAACGCTGCCGGATATAACCAGATCAATGGTGACCTGGATGCCGCAATCGATGCTGGACATCCCGTAAAAACCTATAAAACTGTTCGTGCGCGTGACTTGTTCGACAAAATCGTCACCCAGGCCCATCACAACGGCGAACCCGGCATGCTGTTCTTAGACACCGCCAACCGCGACAACCCGGTCCCGCATCTTTATCGGCTTGAATCGACCAACCCTTGCGGTGAGCAGTGGCTTGGTCCTTATGAAAACTGCTGCCTGGGTTCCATCAATCTGGCAGAACATTTCGGACCAGACCTATCGGTGGATTGGGAAGGCTTACAACAGACGGTCGAAACAGCAACCATCTTCCTCGATGATGTTGTAGAAGCAAACGCCTATGTTCCGGCAGTGCCCCAGCTGGAAGAGGCTGCCAAACAATGCCGCAGGATCGGGTTGGGGATCATGGGTTTGGCAGACTTGCTCTATCACGTTCAGATCCCCTATAGCAGCGAAGAAGGCCAGGAATTCGCTGCACAGGTGATGGAATTCATTCGCTATCATGCCATGAAAACCAGCATTTCCCTTGCCAAAGAGCGCGGCAGCTTTCCGGCGATTGAAGGCAGCATCTACGACCCTGAAAATCTCAAGTGGTCGCCCCCAAAACCAGTTTTCCCCTACCAACATGACCACAATCGCCCAGCCATCGATTGGGAAGCCATTCGTCAGGATATCAAGACACATGGCATTCGCAACGCTGCCCAAACCACTATCGCCCCGACAGGTACCATTGCCACTGTTGCGGGATGTGAAGGGTACGGGTGCGAGCCAGTGTTCGCACTGGCATATATTCGCCATGTCAACGACGAGGGTAAAGACCTGCTTCTCAACTATGTCAGCCCGCAATTTCAAGAAGCCCTCGAAAATGAAAACATCGATCCTGAAACCCGGCAAATCATCATCGATCAGGCAATGGAATCCGGCACCTGTCAGCATATCGAGGAACTTCCACAACCGATCAAAGACGTCTTTGTCGTCTCGGCAGACATCTCCGCCGAAGCCCATGTGCGGATGCAGGCAGCGCTCCAAGCCTTTGTAGACAACAGCCTGTCCAAAACGATCAACTTTCCCGCCAATGCCACGACTGAAGATGTGGCAAATGCCTATTTACTTGCCTGGGAACTGGGCTGTAAGGGCATTACTGTCTATGTGACAGGATCAAGGGAACAGGTGGTTCTGGAAACCCGGGATACTGCGGAAGCCAAATTGAAGGCTGAAGAACAACTTCCCATCTGGTATGAGACAAAAAAGCCGCGACCCCGCGCGCTTACAGGCTACACCTACTCCATTGAAACCCCCTTGGGCAAAGCCTTTGTCACGGTTAATGAAAACGGGAACAGCCAACCCTTCGAAGTCTTTGTGAACACAGCCAAAGCCGGCTCTGAAACAGCCGCCCACTCCGAAGCAATCGGTAGATTAATTTCCTACATCCTGCGCATCGCCTCACCTGTCGAGCCCCGTAAACGTCTCAAATCCGTCATTGACCAGCTGGGCGGCATCGGCGGTGGACAATCCCTCGGCTTTGGCGCAAATCGCATTCGATCACTACCTGATGGAATCGCCAAAGCGCTAGAGGAATATATAATCAAATATTATGGCGAAAGCGAAAACAGGGGAGAGGATGATTGGTTGGAAGCTCTGCAAACACTGCCCATGCCCGGGCTCGAATCCGCTGACACCCCTTGCAAACACCAATTTGGTGAACTTTGCCCGGAATGCGGCCAGGCAACGCTGATCAACGAAGAAGGTTGCCGTAAATGTTACACCTGCGGCTACAGTCAATGCTAATGGGTGCAGCAATTCACGCACAGAAATGAAGAACGCGAAAAGAAACTGTATAATCAATAACAATAACGTTATGATACCGGAGGTAAGGAAATGAAAAACGATTGGCTTCAAGGAACAGTCACAGTGGATGGCGGTATCGAATTGTTTTACACTCGAACCGGCCAGGGAGATAAGCCCGCACTGGTTCTCGCCCACGGACTCACTGATAATGGACTGTGCTGGCACCAGCTGGCTGCCGATCTTGAGGAAAAATATGACATCATCATGTATGATGCCTATGGCCACGGAAAATCATCACGGGTTGATCCTGATAAACGTTTCGACCTGGCAGAGGATTTATTCGAACTGATCAAAGCGCTTGATTTACAAAAACCGGGCGTGATCGGCCATTCAATGGGCGCAGCTACAGCAGCAGAATTTGCATTCAGGCATCCAGAGAGTCCATCCTGCCTGGTTCTGGAGGATCCAGCATGGATCGATCAGAAGCCTTCTGACGAAGGTGATATCGCCTCCCTCGACACCTGGAAGAAAGAGAATCTGGCAGCCAAAGAGAAATCCGTCAAAGAGCTTGCCAGGCTCAAGCAAAAAGCCTCACCAAATTGGGAAGAAGCTATCCTGGATGAGTGGGCAAAGTCCAAACATGAAATCGACCCGGCATTTTTTGATCATTACCCACGCAAACACACAGATTGGCGAGCGCTTGCCAAAGCCATCAAAGTGCCAACTTTAATTGTGACAGGTGATCACGATTTAGGCGCGCTCATCACACCGAAAATGGGTGTTGAAGCCATCCAGCTATTGGAAAAGGGTGAATTTGGCCATATCAGCGCTGCCGGGCATTGCGTCCGTTATGAGCAATACCGTCCATACCTGACTATGGTGAATTTATTCCTTAAGCGAAACATGCCAGCCTAATCAGCGCTCCCATCCTGAAAATAGCCTGGAAAGAGATCAAGATGACCAAACGATTAATCCTGTTAGCCGGAAACATTGGCGCTGGCAAGACCTCACTTACTGAGCGAATTGGGGAACGATTGGGCTGGAAAACGGCTTACGAATCAGTCGCCGACAATCCGTATTTGCCCAACTTCTACGAAAATATGAAAGACTGGGCTTTTCATCTTCAGGTATATTTTCTGGGTCATCGCGCTGAACAACACATTTACCTTGCAGAGCTTCCCGAATCAGCGATTCTGGATCGCAGTATTTATGAAGATGCCTACATTTTTGCCCGGGCGCTGAATCACATGGATAACCTCTCTGACAGAGATTATCAAGCCTATCTGCGGCTTTACCGTCTAATTGTTGCGCACCTGCCGAAACCCGACCTGCTCATTTACCTGCAAGCGCCGGTTTCCGTTTTGATGGAGCGCATCCGCAGAAGAGCCCGGGATATTGAAACCAGCATTGATGAAGGCTATCTGAACCTGTTAGAAAGGTTTTATGAGGAGTGGATTCAGGATTTTGATCTCTGCCCGGTGCTCACCATCCGCAGTGATGACCTTGATTTCGTGCATAAAACCCAGCATCTTGATATCGTTGTTCAGAGGATCAATGAGAAATTGAGCGGTCGGGATGAGCTTGTCTTCTGATCACCGAATATAATTGACCTTCCACCCTCAACATTACTGAACACAATAAGCCTGCAGACACACCCGCTGCAGGCTAAAGTTTTATCTCACTCTCACCTTCGAAAAATTATATGACTTGCAACTTTTATCCTGAAGTATCGTATATTTATATGGACGAGCGCAAGGAGAAATCTTGAGAGAACAAGAAGCATTGTGGATCGAAAAAGCGCGCACTGGGGATGACCATGCTTTCGGGTGCCTGGTAGATGCATACCAGCGACCTGTATTCAGCTTGTGTTATCGCATGCTCGAAAATAGCCATGATGCAGAAGATGCAGCCCAAGAATCCTTTCTGCGCGCTTATCAAAACTTAAAGAAATACGATCCAGACCGATCCTATGCCACATGGTTGCTCTCGATTGCGTCTCATTATTGCATTGACCGGATCCGCAAAAAACGCCTTCCACTCGTTTACACCGATGCCCTCCCTCCCGAGATTGTCCCAGATCGTCATGCACCTGAGCCTGAAAAGGAAATCAGGAAATCGGAACAGGAAGCCCTGATCCAATCGATCCTTTCAGAGCTCAAACCAACTGACCGAGCAGCTATTGTCCTGCAATACTGGCATGACTATTCAGAAGTGGAAATTGCCGAAGCGCTCGGTCTGACAGTCAGTGCCGTCAAAAGCCGACTCTATCGCTCAAGGCAAGCTCTGGCAAAAGCCTGGATCAAAGCAGACAATTCATCAGTTACAAAGGAGAGGAGACAACATGAGTCACCAGCCTTTTGAATCCTGGATCTTTTCACAAGATCCATTAGAAATCGAACAAAAAAACACCCTGCAAGCCCATCTTGAATCGTGCCAGAGCTGTTCACAGTTGTCAGGCGCCCTGATGGAGATGGAAAAGGTTTTCAACGACTCGCCAGCTATCTCACCCGCCCCCGGTTTTACCCAACGCTGGCAAACCCGCCTGGAGCTTGCCCGTCAGCAAAGACAGCAGAAAAGAATGTGGCTGCTCACCCTGGGGTTATTTGGAGGGGCAACCCTGACTCTGGTGGCTTTGTTCTTGTTGAACCAACCGCAGATCAACCTCGCTTATCACTTCAGCCAGTGCGTGGTCACAATCGCACGTCTGACCAGCTTTCTAAACCAGTTATGGCCTACCTTCCAATCCCTTGTTACCAATCTGCCCATCCTGATTCCGATCATGGTGATTTTTGGAACTGGCAGCCTGATAGCGGTGATTGTGCTGATCATTGCGTGGTTCAGTTCGATCTTAAAGCTTTATCAACCTGTTCAAGAAGGAGTAAACACACGATGAAAAGCATCCATAAAACACTGCTGATCCTCTGTCTATCCATCATCATAACCTTCAGTTCCACCGCCGATGTGGTTGCCGCGCCTCTTGATGATGATCGGACAATCCTTGGCTCCACTTACACATTGGAAAGCGGCAACATACTGGATGGCAATCTAAACGTGATTGGTGGACTGGTCACCATCCAGCAAGACGCTGTTGTGCGCGGCAATATCTACGTGTTGGGTGGGCTTGTCAACTTGGATGGCCTACTGAATGGGAATCTGATAATCTTTGGCGGCACTGTCAACCTGGGCGAAACAGCTGTAATTGATGGAGACCTGATCTCTCCAGCCAGCTATGTCAATAAAGACGCACAGGCAGTGATCAAAGGCAGCCAAACTGAAGGACTTCATCTCCCCTGGGGCACCTTCGTATCACCACAAATTCCTCAAATCACGCCCTATCGCCAAATGCCGTACCAAATCATGCCTGTATTTTCACAGCTGGCATCTGGCACTGCTGTTGGCTTGCTGATCACAGCCCTGGGCGCCTTACTGCTGCTCCTGATGCCAAAATCCGTCGAAAGAATGACCCTGGCGCTGACTGCCCATCCCTTGCACGTTTTGGGCTATGGCGCCCTGACCGCCGCAGTGATGTTGATCGGCGGTATCATTCTCACGGTCACAATTTGTCTGATCCCAATCGTGATCCTGGCGGGACTGTCTGTTGGTTTGGCTGCTCTGGCTGGATGGTTGACCTTAGGGTATGCACTGGGTAAACAGATGGAATCCAACATCTTTAAGACCACCTGGCACCCGGTTCTGACAGCCGTATTGGGAAACCTGGTGCTGTATCTCTTTGCCAGCGCGCTGGATCTGATCCCTTGCATCGGCGGTTTCCTCGTCTTTGTAGCCTCACTCTTTGGCTTAGGCGTGGTTGTGGTCACCTTGTTTGGAACCCGGGATTACCCGCGCGGCAGCACACCCAGCAGCATGGATAGGATAATCCTCAACGATCAGATGGAAGATGGCAACCCATCGTCTCCCTCTGTAGATGCGGTGATCTCCGGAGCGCCTGAGCCAAATCAGTCGATTGATGAGCTTGAGATTTCTCCCCAAACAAACAGCACTCTCAAAGCCGCAGGAATATTGACCATCAACGATGTGCTCTCGCAGCTTAAAGAGAAAGGGACTGCCGTGCTCAACCTGAAAGAATTAAGCCCTGAGCAAATGGACGAACTGCTATCCAGCTTAGGTGCTGCAGGGTATATTTCACACCAAGATTCAACTGAAGAACCCACCGATCTTCAGGATTTGCCATAACCCAAGGGTTCAAAAAATGGATCGTTAATGACAGGAGAATAAAATGAAAAAACAACTGATCTTCGCCACCCTTGCCCTGCTGATTGCCAGCCTGGCTTGCTCCATTCAAAACGTTCAGATGAAAACCATTGAAACCCAGGAAGTAAGTATCGCAGAAACTTTACCTGATAACCTGACTGACATAGATTTGGTTTTCAAGATGACCGGCGGTGAATTCTCTGTTCACCCTGGTGCAAGCGGGCTGGTCAATGGCACCATTCGCTATAACATCGCCCAATGGGAGCCTGAATTTACCCGCAGCAACCATCGTTATGAAATCAAGCAGGTCAATCCCTTCCGGATTTCGGGCATCCCAACCGGGGATACCGTCAACGAGTGGGACCTGGCGATTTCCAACGCGGTTCCGCTTGATATCACAATTGAAGGCGGCGCAAGCAAGAACCTGTTTAATTTCTCTGGCCTGCAAATCAGCAATCTCGCCATCACCCAGGGCGCCAGTGACACAACCATCCAGTTTGATGTTCCCAACCCCATCAGCATGGAGCAGTTCAGATTTACAACAGGCGCTTCATCAGCCGATCTCTTTGGCCTGGCGAATGCCAACTTCGAAAAAATGACTATGTCCGCAGGTGCCGGGGATTACACCCTGGATTTTAGTGGAACCCTGAATCAGGAAACATCAGTCGAAATCAAAGCTGGCATCAGCAATCTCACCATCATCATTCCAGCCCAAATGAAAGCTGTGGTAGTCAACGAAGGCACGGTCAGCAGCATCAACACGGAGGGCACCTGGCTTCTGACGGACAACACCTACAACACCCTCATTGAAAGCGGACCAACCCTTACCATCACCCTCAACATGTCAGTTGGGAATGTTAAACTAATCCGTCAGGACTAATTCAGCCTTCAGAGAGACTGCTCTGGATAGGTCCATAAAACGCCACAATCCAACGAAGTGATGCCAATTTGTTTGTGAATAAAATAAAAATTTATTAAAAATAATATTGACGAATTTGAGAAGGTATGGTTTAATAAAATTACTCGCTGGCTGGGTGCCCCCCTCACCCAGTCAGCGAGAACTTTTAAACCTCAATTAATCCCCAAATCATCCACATTCCCCACAGAAACCCAAACCTGCTCACTTCTTCAGATATAGCACGTCACTCTGATTTTTCGAGATACTCCTGGTTATGATAAATCCCGGTGGCGCAGATGTAGTCATATACACTGGGCAAAACATAATAACGATAGGCACGCTTCTCTAAAGCCCGCCGACGAACCTGGTTAGCTGAAATTTCAAGCAGTGGGGCAGTTACGAAATGCAATTTTGATTCAATCTGCGGCAAAGCCCTCACCAACTCAGATAAATCCACATCATCTCCCGGCCGCCTCATTGCCCCGATCCCATCAACGGCATCCAAAAAGGCTTCAGCCATATACCAGTTGGGTAAATCTTGCAGTGAATCGCCCCCCATCAAATAGATCAGATCCTGATCCGAATACTCTTCTCTGAGAAGGTGCACGGTGTCTATCGAATAATGGGGTCCGGGTCTGTCAATGTCCACACGGGAAAGACAGAAACCGGGATCATCCGAAATTGCCAGCGTGACCATTGCCAACCGATGTTCAAGCGATGAAATATGCTGACCGTGTTTGTGAGGTGGATCAGGCGTGAGCACCCAGATGGTGCAGTCCAGGTGCAGCTGGTCTCTGGCTTCGGCTGCCAAAATCAAGTGACCAACATGAGGGGGATCAAAGGTTCCCCCAAAAATACCCAACCTTTTCTTTTCCATGGTCTTAATCCTGCCATTCTAAAGCATAATCGCCAATGAAAACCGTATCCCCTTCTTCAATGCCAGCATCGCGCAGGGCTTCGTCAAGCCCGATATTTTCCATCAGCCGCTGAAAACGCCTGACCGATTCACGATGTTCCCAGTAGGTCATCGCCGCTGCTCGTTCAATCGCCTCACCGCTAACCTCCCAGCCTTCTTCGGTTTGTCGAATGCGGAAGGCTTTAGGATCCTCAGCAGCCCGATATACGGGCATGGCTTCAACAGGTTCTGGCTCGGGTGCGTCTTTTTCAAGTTCAACCGCACGCCACATCAATTTATCTATATTTTCATGGGTTACCGTTGAAATCGGGATCACATCATAACCCAAATCCCTCAATTGCTCTGCCACCTCGGGCCAACGCGCCTGCACCATGGGTAAATCCATTTTATTAAATGCCACCACCTGGGGCTTTTCCGTGATCTTTTCATCAAACAACGCCATTTCGCTGTTGATCTGGGAAAAATCAGAGATGGGATCTTCCGACATCCCATCCAGCACATGAATTAACACCTTTGTGCGCTGGATATGCCGTAAAAACGAAAATCCCAACCCAACGCCCTGGTGAGCGCCTTCAATCAAGCCAGGAATATCTGCAAGAACCAGGATGGTATCAATATCGAGCTTCGCCACTCCCAGGTTTGGGCTGATGGTAGTGAAAGGATAATTTGCAATCTTGGGTTTTGCGTTTGAAACCACTGCCAGAAGGCTGGACTTACCTGCGTTGGGTACGCCGACAATCCCAATATCTGCGATCATCTTCAATTCAAGGCGCAGCGTCTTTGATTCTTCGGGTTCACCACGTTCCGCCATGCGAGGCGCCTGGTTACGGCTGGTAGCGAAATGCTGATTTCCACGGCCTCCCCGGCCTCCTTTGGCGACGACAAGCTGCTGATAATCCTCAACCAGGTCACCGATCAGATCGCCGGTCTCAGCATCAAACACCAGCGTGCCTGGGGGGACATAAACCACCAGATCTTTGGCAGATTTTCCACTCATGTTATTAGGACCGCCGTGATTGCCGCTATCAGCAACATAACGGGTGCGATGCCTGAAATCATAGAGTGTATTCAGGGTCGGCTTGACCTCAAGGATCACATCCCCACCCCGCCCCCCGTCACCGCCGTCCGGGCCGCCGCGCGGTTTATATTTTTCGCGGTGAAAATGCACCATGCCGTCGCCACCACGTCCAGATTCAACATAAATTTCTGCTTCATCAAAATACATCTTGCAAAACCACTTTTCTTTGTTTTTCTTAAAATTTTGTTTGTTAATCTTACCGCATTAAAATCGAATCGGGGTCGCCCTTATGGCGACCCCGATGAATGGTCAATGCAGACCTGATTTTCGAATTTACTTGCCGAATTTCTCTGTCAGGATGGATTTTAGTGTGGGTTCGCCAATCTCCTGCAGTTCATAACGCACACGCTGGATCGGTTTATTGATCTTGATCACGCGCGTCAGGTCAATCGGTGTGCCGCTCAGCACCAGATCCACATCTGCTGCATTGATCGTTGCTTCCAGATCGCGCATCATCTGATCGCCATAGCCCATCGCTGGCAGAATCGCGCCCGTGGAGGGATATTTTTCATAGGTGGCTTTAATCGAGCCAACAGCATACGGTCGAGGATCAACAATCTCACCAGCGCCAAAGCGGCGAGCAGCAACATATCCTGCGCCATAAGCCATCTCACCATGGGTCAGCGTTGGACCGTCTTCCACCACCAGCAAACGCTTGCCGCGGATGGCATCAGGTTCGTCCACAAATAAAGGTGATGCCCCTTCAATCACAATGGCATCCGGGTTGGCAGCAAACAGATTGTTGCGAACGACAATCACATCATCAGGTGCAGCAGTATCAACCTTATTGATCACAAACACATCTGCCATCCGGACGTTGGTCTCGCCAGGATAATAGCGAAGCTCATGTCCCGGGCGATGCGGATCGGCGACAACGATCAGCAGGTCGGTCTGATAAAACGAGAAGTCATTATTCCCACCATCCCAAAGGACAATATCCACTTCTTTTTCCGCTTCACGCAAAATGGCTTCATAATCAACGCCAGCATAAACAATCACGCCATTGTCAATATGCGGTTCGTATTCCTCGCGTTCCTCGATGGTGCATTCATGTTTGTCCAGATCGCTGTAATCCGCAAAGCGCTGTACCTTCTGCTTGACGAGGTCACCATAGGGCATAGGGTGGCGAATGGCAGCCACTTTATAACCCATATCACGCAAAATCAACGAAACACGCCGCGTGGTCTGGCTCTTGCCAGAACCGGTGCGTACTGCGCATACGCCCACCACAGGCTTGGTTGATTTTATCTGGGTGTTTGTAGTACCCATCAGACGGAAATCCGCGCCAACGGCATTTACCAGTGCCGCTTTATGCATCACATATTCATAGGGCACATCGCTGTAAGCAAATAGAACCTGGTCAACCTTTTCTTTCTTAATTAAGGTTTCCAATTCTGATTCAGGATAAATCGGGATCCCTTCAGGATACAGTTCGCCGGCTAAAGCTGCGGGATATTTTCGCCCTTCAATGTTCGGGATTTGTGTGGCTGTGAACGCCACCACTTCATATTTCTCATTGTCACGATAAAACGTGTTGAAATTATGAAAATCTCGTCCTGCTGCGCCCATAATTAATGTTCGAATTCTTGCCATGGAAACTTTTACTCCTTATCACTAGGTTGGTTTGGTAAACAATACATCGTCGCCTACATCGAGCTGGGAGCTGCAATGCCCAGCAAGTTCAGACTGGTTGCTATAACCTGTTTTGCTGCTGCCACCAGGCGCAAGCGATAAGCCCGCACCGTTGGCTCTGCATTCAGCACATGACAGGTATTATAAAAATCGTTGAACGCTTTGGCAAGGTCAAATGCCAGGTTCGCGATAACTAATGGGCGGAAATCTTCCGATGCCCGTTGAACCTCTGCCGGTAAACGCGTCAATAATTCAATCAGATCCACTTCTGCTTTCTCAAGTTGATCTGGAAAATCCACTGCTTCTGGCAACGCCTCACCCGCCCTGCGTAAAATACTGCCTGCCCGCACATGCGCATATTGGATGTAGGGGGCTGCCTGCCCGTTAAAATCCAGCGCAGCATCCCAATCAAAGGTGACAACCTTGGTGTTGTCGCGGGAGAGCATGGTGTATTTTAACGCGCCCAGTGCCACAGCTTCAGCGATCTTATCTTTAACAGAATCCGCCAGTTCAGGGTTTTTAACCTCAACAATATCCTTCGCTCGCTGTGTCGCTTCAGCAACCAGATCATCAAAAAGAACAACCGTGCCCTCACGCGATGACATGGTCACGTTCCCCGGTAAATTGACCAGCTCATAGGGCAGGTGGTAAAGCTTATCCGCCCAATCAAAGCCCAAAATTTCGAGCGTCTTAAAAATTTGCTTCAGATAGAGAGACTGCCGGACGTCGATCACATAGACTGATTTATCCAGGTCATATTCCGAAAACTTCTGGATTGCCAGCGGCAGGTCTTTGGTTGCGTACAGCGAAGAGCCGTCCGACCGCAGTACAACCAGCACGCGGTATTCTTCCTTGGTGCCAAGCACAGCATCCAGGTCAATAAATACGGGTCCATCAGGGCGTTCATCCTGGGCAAGCCCCCGGTCAATTAACTGCTGCACCAATGCTATTCCTGAATCCTCCACATCACTCTCGAAGTAAATCCGGTCAAAGGATTCACCGAGCAGGTTGTAGATCTGTTCAAACCCTTCCAGAGACCACTGGCGGGTTTCTTGCCACAATGCCACGATTTCCGGGTCACGCGCATTCCAGCGGGCATACAACTCACGCACTTCAGCCTCATTTTCAGAATCCTGAAAGAGACTGTCGGCTTCAGCGTAAATTTCGTTCATCCAGTGCGTTTTATTCTCACCTGGCACTTCACCACGATGGTTTTTCAGATAATTCCACATCCACTTGACCACATGCAGCCCAATATCACCCAGATAGTTCGCCCTAATAACTTCATATCCCGCGAATTCAAGGATCCGGCAAATCGCGCCGCCTAAAATCACGTTGCGCAAATGACCAACATGGAAGGATTTGTGTGTGTTGGGCTGGGAATATTCCACCATCACGGTTTGATGACGAGCAGTGCCTCGCCCAAAACCAGCACCAGCATCAATCACTGTATCCACAACACGCCGTGCGTAGGCTGCATTTGAAAAATACAGGTTCAAATAGCCATTAATCGCTTCCAGATGTGAGAAGCCAGGCGGCGCTTGACCAATAGATGTCTTGATGCCTTCAGCCAGTTCCTGTGCCCGCTGCGGCACGATCACCCTCTTGCCAGATCTGGCTTCAGATGCTGCCACGGGGAAGAGCGGTACAGCCAGACCCCATTCTCCGCTAAAAGGGATCTGGCGAAATTCTATCGCAGGGTCATCTATCGCTTCAGTTTCCAGATAATCCTTGATTTTTGTTTTAATAAATGATTTTTCATTTTCGAACATTATCTCTCGCACCTCTATGATCTTACATCAGAGGCAATTATAACACCTGATGCTTTCATTATCGATCACTATGTTGACTATGCCCCTCAATGCAAAGCGGGAGCATAAAAGCTCCCGCTGCAGTTGCTTATTTATCGCTTTAAAACCATTAAGAAGCGATCAGTCCATGCTGTTTAAGCGGCGCATTAGACCGCTCTTCTGCCTGGCAGCTTTATTCTTATGAATAATGCCTTTTGCAGCAGCCTTATCCAACGCTTTCACAGCAACCATTGTTGCTTCGCGCGCTTCTTCGAATTGACCGGCATCAATAGCCACACGGGCTTTGCGTAGTGCAGTTCGAGCTCGTCCGCGAAAAACACGGTTAAGGTCTCGTCGTTTCAGGTTCTGACGATTACGTTTTATTTGCGATTTAATATTTGCCAAGGTCTTTCCTCCAATAACTTTCTGGATCAATCTAAAAATATCACGAAGAAGAATTTTACCTGACCAATACTATTTTGTCCAGCACCATCCTTAACCAATATAGAAAACCAATCCAAAACGTAAATTTCCTGGCATAAAAGGAGTCTGGTGGCAGGAAAAACGCCCCAGCGCCCGATCATAAACGGGCTGTCTTTCCACGCCGGTGATGCTCACGATCCCCCTCCCCTGTCTTAATCCACAATTCCAACAAATTAATCGTATAATGTAAATCCAAAATAAAACCAGGTCAGCTGGATGGACGCGGGCACTTTGTGTCCGAGGAAAGTCCGCACACCACAGGGCAGCATGCCGGGTAACGCCCGGAAGCGTGTAAACGTTTGGAACAGGGCCACAGAAAGCAAACCGCTCTTCCGCAAGGCAGAGTAAGGGTGAAACGGCGGTGTAAGAGACCACCGGCGGGTGCAGCAATGTATCCGGACAGGCAACCCTCATGCGGTGCAAGATCAAGCAGGAGAGAAGTCTCTTCTGAGACGGGAAGTGCCCACTCCCCTATCATCTCCGGGTAGATCGCTCGAGCGGTTGGGTAACCAGCCGCCCAGATAGATGTCCATCCAGGTGGTTTTCCACTGGACAGAATGCGGCTTACAGGCTGGCCTGGCTTTTTTTGATCCCACTATTTCAAGATTTTTTCCTCAAAAAAACCTGGAAAATCGAGAAGATCATTCCAGCAATATTGACTCGCTTTTGTTCTGAGTCAAAGGTTAATTTTTTCATCGTAAACACCTGAAATTGGAAACCTGTGACCAGAGTATTGAAAGTTGGTCCTATTTTCCTATATAATAAGGTATGCCACAAACAATATTCACTATTGGGCATAGCAACCTGAGCTTCATGCGGTTCCTCTCGCTGCTCCAGGCGAACAACATCAATCACATCATCGACGTCCGCAGCATTCCTTACAGCAAACGAGCTCCCTGGAGCAATAAATCGCGCCTATCTGAAATCCTGAAGCCCTTTCACATTCAATACACCTATTTAGGTCACAAACTTGGCGGGAAAAAGCAAGCCATCGATCATGTTTCCAAACAACAGGGTGTCTCCCCTCAAAATCAATATGACGATGCCATCCAGATGCTGCTGCAGCTCTGTATGCGCGAAAACCTGGCGCTCCTTTGTGCCGAAGGGGACCCAGCCAACTGCCACCGGCAGCATATCGTTGCGCAAACGCTGCTCGATTCAGATATCACTGTGCTTCACATTTTGAAGAATGGTATGCTTAAAGAGGCTTGGAAAGAAGATCAAGGGCACGAACAGCCCTCACTTTTCTGATCCTTTTTAAGTCACTTCAAAATCAACAACCCTGACTGTAAAGCACACTGACTGGCAGACAAGGCAACAATGAAACCTTTTCGAACCCCTAAACTGATGATCCTCGTTCTCCTGGCTGTGATTGTCCTTTCGGGCTGTCACATGCCCTACCGCGCCCGCGTGGAAGTTCAGATCACCAATTTTTCCGAAGGGCAATCCGTAGTTCTGGGTGAAGAAACCAGGATCATTTCCATCGCCGACACCTCCCAGGGCGTCAGGTCCATCCAGCTGTTTATCAACGGCAGCCTGCAGCATGCCGCCACCCCGCCTGAAGGCAACCCGCTGATCTACACCGCTGACCAACCTTGGACACCGGAGCAGGAAGGACTTGCGCAGGTTGCCGTCATCGTTTTGGATGCCAAAGGCAATCTTTCCGACCCCTTTAACATCAATCTGCAGGTGGTCCCATCAATCAGCCAAACAGACAAAACAGCCACGCCTGAACCAACCTCAACCCCTGAAGGCTTGCCCCAGACCCAAACGGCCCAGGCAGGATGCCTGAATGATGCAACCTTTATCCAGGATATTACTATCCCCGCTAATGCTTTTCTTTCACCAAACACCAACTTCACGAAAATTTGGCGGGTGAACAACAGCGGCACCTGCGATTGGGCGGGTTATCACATTGTCCACATTAGCGGAGAGCTGTTCGGCGCCAATCCCACCCAGGCGCTGCCATCTGTCAGTGCGGATAAGGATGCAAATATCTCCATCGATATGGTCTCACCCTCAACGCCAGGGACCTATACCTCTGCATGGAAAATCAAGTCGCCCGATGGAACCCTGTTTGGGCCAGAACTAACGCTGCTAATCGTCGTCCCTGAACCTACGGACATCCCGGTTCCTACCCCCACACGAACGCCCAAACCAACCAAAACCCCCACCCCCACACGGACTCAGACCCTCACGCCCACTAAATCTTTCACGGCCACACCCACACGCACCGCCACAATTCCCCCATTAAGCGTGGAGCAAGTCGATCAACAGATCGCCATCGAGGCAAATAGCTCCGGCAACCTGACGGTGAATTGCCCTGCAGGTGCGTTAGTGACCTCTGGGGGTTTTGCTGCACAAAGTGGTCTCAGAGTGTGGCACTCCATGAAGGATGGCAATGGCTGGCGTGTTTATGCGACCAACAAACTGGATGAACCACAAAACTTAACTGTTTTCGCCACCTGCCTTTCCAACTCAGGCGGTACTGTTTCGCAGGAAGTTTTCCAGGCGAATGCAGAGCCCGAGACCATCACACATCTCTCCGCTGCCTGCCCGGCTAATTCACTCGTCACTGGTGGGGGCTTCGTGATCGGCACCAACAACTCAATCCAATTGTATAATACATCAAAAAATAAAAACGGCTGGCAAATTTACATTGACAACACCAGCGACAGCACGCCACTCATCAACGTCTATGCCATCTGCCTTGAGGGCGTGTCAGGTTCGACAACAAGCTATCAGAACACTTCTGGTACAATCGCACCGTCTGGTGTAACTGTGCTATCACAGATCTGTCCGGACACCGCTTATGTCACGGGGGGTGGATTTGTTATCAATCGCGGCGCCCTGGTCTACAGCACCTTCAAATTTCAAAACGGATGGATCAACGCTGCCCGAAACTTAACGGGGGAAGAAAAGCTCTTCTATACCAGCGCCATCTGCTATTCTCCCTGATGATCTTCTGTAATTTTTCCTAAAAGTGCTGCCTTTCTAATAAAGCCAGCACTCTTTTTGGGTTAATCGCTTTGACTTGTGGGTATAATGAAACCAATCAAAGAAAGGTAGGAAATTTTGTCAGCAACATCACTATTTACCCCTGCAACCATTGAATTGATCCGCAATTCCCAGAACACTGTTATGCTATGCGAAACGCTTGTGGGTCAAACTGACAGGCAAAATGAACTCGTCTTTTTTATCAAGCCGGAATTATTAGATGTCGTAGATAACAGCAAAATCAGCAACAGCTTGAAGCTCATCGAAGAAAAATTTGCCGAGCACCAGGTGGAAATAAACGGCGCTGCCATCATTCCCGGTGCTGTGCTGGATGAATTTGGGATTATGAATCGCCACTACGGCTTCATCAACCAGCTATCCCGTAAGGCTTCGGAATTAGTGGATTCTGACACTCGCCAGCAAATCTTTGATCATCTGAAGATCACCGATGACGGGAGATACCAGATCCTGGGGGGTCATGAGTTTTTGCATGTGTTTCAATCAGACGTAAACACCCTCTCAGAAATCTGGTTTGCCCAGGAAGCAAACAAACTGCGCAGCGGTTTCTACTTTATTGCAGACACCTTCCACGATCAACCCTTTATCCTGATCAATGGGTTTCACCCCTCCCAGTTAGCGCATTTCACCCGTCCTGATCATCGCATCCTCCTGATGCTGCTGCACACGAATACCGATTGGAAAGCGCTGAAATTTGACCTGGTGGGCGATACCTTCCCCGAACGCGCCAAGCCCGATTCGATTCGCGGCTTGCTTTATGGCGACCCCGAACAGTATGGTCAGACCGATGTTGGAATCAACACCAACGGCGTGCACCTCTCAGCTGGTCCCTTTGAGGCAGCCTTCGAGGTGGTGAACTTTTTTGGACCTATCCTGGACCTTGATCCTGCAATCACCCCACCGCTGGCACTCAAAAAAGCGATTGCGTCCGGGTTTTCAAGAGAAGCCGCCACAGACTTACTGGAAAACCCACAGGTTGATGATTCCGATCTGTTTTCAGCAACCGAAAACATGAACACGGATGCTGCTGTAGAATTTGCCAGCACACAGCTTGCTGCATAAGACACACTCAATCATAAAAACGAGGCGCAAATGAACCCGATTAAAAACACCAGGCTTTTTCAGGAAATTCACGAACAACCTGCCGTCATCCAGAATTTGATCAGCCAGCCACAAGATGCCATCACAACCCTGGCGGATGAGATTCGCAAGCGAAAGATTCACCACATTTTCATCGCAGCACGCGGCACCAGTGACAACGCTGGCCGCTACGCGCAATATATTTTAGGCGCCAACAACCAGATCGTTGTCAGCCTTGCCACCCCCAGTCTCTTTACGATCTATCAGCAACCACCCAACCTGTCGGATTCACTGGTCTTGGGCATCAGCCAAAGCGGAAAAAGCCCGGATATCGTTTCTGTTTTGAAGGAAGGGCAAAAACAAGGCGCACTCACAGCCGCCATCACAAACTATGTCGCCTCAGACCTTGGAAAGGCGGCGGATATTGTGCTGGATTTGCAGGCTGGCGAAGAAATTTCCCTGGCAGCGACCAAAACCTATACCGCACAGCTCACATCCCTTGCTCTGCTCTCTTATGCGCTCAATCCCACTGATCTGAGCCAACAACAATTACAGCGTCTGCCGGAAAAAGTTTCGGAGGTCTTTGCCAGCGAAACCAATCTGGACCGGTTGGCAGAACGTTACAGATACATGTCGCATTGCGTGGTCATCGGACGTGGCTTCAATTATGCCACCGCCTTTGAACTCTCACTCAAAATGAAGGAGCTCACCTACACCATCGCAGAACCCTATTCCAGCGCCGATTTTCTTCACGGTCCGGTAGCTCTGGTTGACCGCGGTTTTCCTGTGTTTGTGGTTGCTCCTGATGGGAAAATGAATGCTCAGATGGTAGCCCTGGTTGAAAAGGTTCAGCAACGGCATGCCGAGGTGGTCATCCTCAGCGACCTTGACTCGGTATTATCCAGATCGGGACAAAGTTTTCCGCTCCCATTGGATGTTCCTGAGTGGCTTTCACCCATAACAAGCATTATCCCCGGCCAGATGTTTGCCATGTATCTGGCGCACACACGCGGTTTTGATGTGGACAATCCAAGGGGATTAAACAAGGTCACAGAAACCTGGTAAAGCAAAAAACTGCTGGCAGCTCACGTGATTGCCAGCAGTTTTTTTAGTTAAACATCACGAAGGATCAGCTCTTCAAGGCTGCGTTTGGGCACGTGGTGCACACCTTCAGAATCACGATAGTAGCGAATATCCTCACCTGGCACATACGGCTCCGTGACGACTGTTTCAGCCGGTTTACCCAGAGCAAGCACCAGCAGCACCTGATATCTTTTCGGAATTTCCAGCTCACGCTGGAGCGCTTCCCGCCTGGCGGAACCGATCATGCACCCACCCAAGCCTATTTCTGCTGCCCCCAAAAGGATGCTTTGTGCCGCAATCCCATGATCCACACCAAAATTGAGCTGCACTTCTTTGTCACCCAGAATAATGATGTAGGCTGAAGGTCTTTCCCCCTTTGCCGGACCCTTCCAATCTTTCAACGAGCCTGCCCACCCCAGGTGGGGAAAAATTTTCCCATTTGTCTCAGGGTTATTGCTCAGCCAAAATTTTAGCGGCTGATTATTTATCCCCGAAGGTGAATATTGTGCCAGTTCAACCAAATCTCTCAATGTCTGGCCTTCGATCACATGACTTTCATCAAAACGGCGATAGCTCCGGCTCAGTCTTACCAGCGTTTTCATATCCATAAGGATCACTCTCCTGATTGATACTAATGTGCATCCTAATCACGTATGCAAAGATTGATTTTTTCGTTTTTCTTGCCTGACCCTAATCTTACCGTTAAATAGATAAAATTTCTGAAGATTTAAGGCATTTGACTGTCCATAGCACTCAAAATTTGTAAAAAGTTTGGTGCAGTTAGGTGAAATTTTCAAATTAACGAAAGGAAGAAGCGGAAATTTAATGAATAATCAAAATTTCTTGCAAATCACTAGTTGAATCATTTATACTGAAAGTGCAGCACACTTCTAACTTCAAATTCGCACAATCCTCGCACATATCCCCATTCAACAAGAAATCACCTTTCCGGTTTGATCTTCTTGCTAACAGTCCATTTTCTTGGATGCAGATCGGAGGCTTATATGAGAAAACGTATTTTTTTGTGTTTGTGTTTTATTCTCCTCATTTCGTTTCAGCTTGTTGGCTGTAGTTTTCCATCTTCCAGTTCGTCAGAATCTGACGAGGGGATTGTCCAAACCCTGATTGCAATGGGACTGACCCAAACCGCCATGGTGGAAGGGCAGCTCGCTGAGCCCGCAGTCACAGAGATGATTGCAGCGCCTGAAGAAGTTGTTTTAGAAGAAGAGATCCCCCAGGTTGAGTCTGAACCTGCCGCAGCAGAAATCGTCCACAACACCCTGCCTGGTAGTCCCGGCTGGATCAATAAATGGTTTTATGACACGAACTCAGCATCAACAGCCAGTGGCGGTTATGTCACCAGCGGGGATGACTTCGTTGCCAATCTTTTCGAACGGCCATTTACCGCCACTGAGATGATTTATCGCTCAGATGTCGACATTCAGAAGACAGAAATATCTGAGGATGCCACCTTCTATTACGTGACCCTTTACCTGGATGACACTCACCCAGAAGGCGGTTTACAGGCTGCCTACGGGGTTGAAATTGATGAAGATCGTGATGGGCGCGGTGATTTGCTGGTGATTGCAGATAGGCCTGCCTCAACCGAGTGGGATATTGGTGGCGTCAGTGTTTATCGAGATGCCAACAACGACGTGGGCGGTTCAAAAATCATGCGACCGGATACGGGGTACGCTGGAGACGCCTATGAACAGGTCGTCTTCTCCAATGAGGTTCTCACCGATCCCGACACCGCCTGGGCACGCGTGTCTGCTGGTGCTCCGGTCTCAGTGACCATCGCGTTCAAGAAAAATTTGATCTCAAGGGACACCTTTGTGTGGGGCGTATGGGCATCTGATAACCTGCTGGACCCAACTTTATTGGATCTTCATGATCACTTCACCCAAGAAGAAGCTGGCTCCCCTTATCCGGCACACAGTACCTTCCCCCTGGCTGCTGTCAATCTGGTGGATAATACCTGCCGGGAAACCTATAAATTTGAAGCGACCGAATCGATCCCCGGTCTGTGTTATGTGCCGCAGAAGCCAACCGCCACCACGCAACCACCTCCGCCTGAAGCAACCGACACGCCACCGGAAGAAACAGAACCACCCCTGGGTGAGATCTACGGCGTCGCTTTTGATGATATCAACAATAATGGCGTGCGCAATGCCGGTGAACCACTCACGGTTTACAGTGTCACCATCACCCTGCGGCAGGAATCCTGCAGCGGAACCATCATTGCCACAACTAACGCAAAATCCTTCACATTCTCAGGGCTTGCGCCCGGCAGTTACTGCGTTTCAATTTCGCCACCTGGCAGCATGACCACGCCAAGCAGCCAAACGGTCACCGTCCCAGCAGGAGGATCCATCTATATTGAATTTGGGTACTATGTGATTGGATAAAAAACATATTTCGGAGATTAAACGCCAACCTGGCTGACCTGTCCCCCAGCGACACGCCAGACCTTGTGCTGCTTTAAGAACTCTGGCTCGAACATGGAAAGGTCCGTTGAGGTCAAAATCGCCTGGTCACACTGTGACAGGGTTTTCAGTAAATCTGCCCGGCGCTGCGTATCCAGCTCAGACAGAGTCTCGTCCAGGAGCAGGATAGGCCAATCGCCTGTGCGTTCGTGAAGCCAGTTGACTTCAGCCATCTTCATCGAAAGTAAGGCTGTACGTCCCTGTCCGCGCGAGCCGAAGTTTCCCAGGTCAATCTGGTTGCTGAGGAATCGCATCTCATCCCTGTGTGGACCAATCGTCGTGACGCCGCGTGCAATCTCTTCGCGCTGCAGTTTCTTCAATGCGTCAAGATATCCCGCTTCGATTTCCGCTTCACTCAATGCAGATCGATCGGGAACCACTGTGACGGGCAAAGCCATCTGATCTGCAGGGGAGGAAAGCGGTTCAAAGGCTGGTTGATAGTCCAGGCGCAGCACTTCACTCCCAAGGGTGAGATCGAAGTGAATCCGTTTTGCCTCAATTTCGATCTCCCGAATGGCACGAATACGCTCCCGCATGATAAACGCGCCGTGCCGAGCCAACATACCGTCCCAAACATCCAGCTGATTCACATCCCCATTCCGCTCCCAAAGCTGCTTGAGCAAGGCATTGCGCTGGGTCAATGTCTGACCGTAATCCAGCAGGTGCTGCACATAGGGTGGAGACACCTGGGAAATTAACATATCCAGGTATCGCCGGCGTTCATTTGGACCATCCTCAATGATCCGTGCCATTTGCGGCAAAAAGATGACGGCATTAAGGCTTCCAACAGCTGTACTCATTTTTCGTCTTGTGCCGTCCAGCAAGACTTCTTTCCTGAAGCGGGTCCGACCGTTCGAACCATTCGGTTCCTGGATCAGCCGCACCTCAATACGATGCATGCCATCCCGTCGCGAGAATTCACCCACAACCCTGCCGACCTGCAGTCCGGTTTCTGGCAGGGAAAAATTCAGCAGCTGCCTGTCGGTGCTGGTAAGAAGGGAAGTAAAAGTGGATAATAAATAAATGGCTTCAAGCAGAGACGTTTTTCCTTGCGCGTTCTCACCCACCAGCAGAAAAATTTCCCGGGGAACATCTAAATCCAACCGGGAAAAGGCTCGGAAATCCGTCAGAGACAGTCGTTTCAGATACATTTGCGATTCAATTAGAAGGATTCTTCGTCATCATCATCATCATCGGGCTGCCAGAAGTTTTCAGACCGATCGGTATAAAGCACGCCATTGAGGTGATCGATTTCATGCTGAAAGATCCGTGCAAGCCAGCCTTGTGCACGAACCTTGACCGGTTTACCATTCAGGTCCTGTCCCCTGACAGTCACAACCTGTGACCGAGTGACTTCCCCTATCAGCCCCGGCACAGAAAGACACCCCTCAATCCCGTTCACTGTTTCTTCTGATGCATTAAGGATTTCAGGGTTAATCATGACATACAGACGTTTGGGAATATTTTCATCCTCTTCATGTCCGAATTCCACCACAATTACACGCTTCGATACGCCAATTTGCGGCGCAGCCAGACCTACGCCTGGTGCTACTCGCATCGTTTCGACCATGTCATCTACCAGGGACACCAGGTCCTCATCGAAAACATCCACCGGTTGTGCTTTTTTCCGCAAGACTTCTTCTGGAAAGGTTTTAATTTCTCTAATCGTCATCGGTTGACCTCCACTTTGCATTTTACCCAATAATGAACGAATTGGAACCCAAAACCATCAGATTTGTATCAGAGCTTAGTCTTCAATTCCATTTTGGGTTCGGCTTTGGCGCAGCGCTTCATTCCTCCGATGATAGCTGGCAATCCACTCAGACATACGCTCACGTTCCGCTTCAATCTCAAATTGCCGCGCCCTATCTAACCGTTCACCCATGCGATAAAAGATATCCTGCTGAACTTCCGATGGATTATAAACATGGTCAAAGGTCAACTGCGTGTTGCCTACCGAAATATACACTGTCCCAAAATTGAACAAGAACCCCCAGAAACCCAATCGTTCATATTCAATACTCAACACATTTTCCAGCGGAGCCGATCTTCGCCGCACCTTTCCCAGGGGTTTGCGGTCCATATCAATCACCTGATCCCAGGTCACTTTAAAGATGTCATTTCGCCAATCAGCATACTGATAAATCATCCAAACCAGGCAAAGGAAAAGCGCCAGCAAGAATCCAACCACCGCGCCCGTCCATGAAATCATGCTCAGCTTTCCAAGGATCCGCAACACCAATCCTGTTAGGGATCCAACGGCAATCAGCATAGGCAGCCAGGTCGTCTTGACCAGGACAAACCAGTGCTTTCGATACACAATTTCACCTTGCGCCTCATATCGCAGACGTAAAAAGTCCGAAAATAGCCAGCCAAGGAATCCAGGCTCGCTGACCTGTGCCGGAGGTATTCCTTCTTCTCGAACCTGCTCGCTGACAACCTGCATGGGTTGGGTATCTTCATCCTCACCATAAGGCAGCCCCAGCTTATCGTGTAATTTTTCCGCCATGATCTGCGATTCCTGGAAACGTTCATCAGAATCAGAACGATGCCAATAGGACTCAATCAAACTGCCAATCACCTCGGCGTGCTTCAAGTCTCGCAGACGAACTGTGCCCACATAGGTCATCACAATCACATCCGCAAAACCAATCACTCTGCCCAGCCAGGATTGCTGCAGTCCAACCGACATGATCGTCCGCAAAGGCGCTTCCTGGCGGCTTTCGTAGATCAGGGCGACCTTTTCAATCCACACCACGCGTTTATTGGTCACGATGAAATAATCGTTCTGCCAATCTATGACCCGCCAGACCAGCCAGCCCACACCGCCGATCAACCCCAGCGAGAGCACAATCCAACCAATCAGCGAACCGGGCAGCCACTCCAGGAGTATCAGGGGAGAAAAAATCAGCGTGCTGATCAACAGGATCACAGGTGCCAGAGCCCGAATCCACAATATGGCTCTGTGCCGCCTTGTGATCACATGAACAAACTCATTCTTCTGCAGCCAGGGGAGGTCCACTTGGAGCGATAAGCGCCGGCTGTGAACAGCCACATCCAGTCTGTCATCTACACCAAAAATATTTTCGCTTACGGTCAGGAAATTTTCAGCGCTCAGCCATAACAAAACAACGTCTGTTCCAGCTGAAGCCTGATAAAACCGGGGATCATCAAAGAGCAGCGCCTCTTCGCCAAAAAAATCCCCCCTTTGAAGTTTGGCAAAAGTCTCGCCGCTTTCGGCTATCAGGTCAATTTTCCCTTCAGAGATAACAAACATGACTTCAGAGTCGTCGCCTGCCTCAAAAATGGTTTCACCGCGCTGATAAGTTGTCATCCGCATCAACCCGACCAGGCGAGATAAGTTCTCTTCATCAAGATGGCTGAACAGCGCTGTTTGCGCTAATAAATCAAGAAGCTCTTTGTGGTCAATAACCATATCTTTAGTATAAAGCAACTTACAGGATTAATAAACCAAAAGTTCTGATGTGTTAGGGCATTTTAGACCCTGTCCAGCACAGTTTTACATATGTCAATGCCGGTCACAACCCGCCTTATGTCATCAAGAACACGAATGAACGAGTGCAGCTCATTCCACTCAAAAAAACCGGGTCTCTGGTGGGCATTTTCAATGAAAACACCTGGGAAGTGCAATCCATTTCTCTCTCTCAGGGAAACAGTTTGGTGCTATTCACGGATGGCATCAACGAAGTGCAAAATGAAACCGGCGATTTTTATGGCAATGACCGATTGACAGACAGCCTGAAAATAAATTTCACACCCGAAGCAGAAAGCTTTAGAAACGGCATCCTCGAAGATGTGCAGGAATTTGTTGGGGCAGCGCCCAGGCTGGATGATATCACCCTGGTCGTGATCTCTCGTAGCCAGGAAAACCGCTGAAAGACACAAAAAACAGCCCGACAGAAATTCTGCCAGGCTGTTAATTTTTTAACTGAGGACAATTGCGCAGGGACTTAACCCTGCGCTCATTCTTCAGATCCCTCTTTCTTTCGGAAGTCAACTTGATCATCAACGATATCGACCACGACAGTATCCCCAAAGCCGAATCCGCCAGATAGAATGCTCACTGATAATGGGCTTTCGATATGCTTCTGCATCGCCCGCTTAAGCGGTCGGGCACCAAACGCAGGATCATAGCCGACATCTGCCAGCCATTGCTTTGCGCTGTCTGTCAATTCCACCTGTAAACCGTGGTCAGATAACCGTGATTGAATATCCTTCAGCTGAAGTTCAACAATCTGCAGCATTTCTTCTTTGGAGAGCTCTGAGAAAAGGATAATCTCGTCAATTCGGTTCAAGAACTCTGGGCGGAAAGCACCTTTCAACGCTTTGGATATTTTCTCCTTGTTGGCTTTATCATCTCCATCCTGAGAACCCAAAAAGCCCAACGTGCCGCTTTTATTGACATACTCTGTTCCCAAATTGCTCGTCATGATCAAGACCGTGTTGCGAAAATCAACCACCCGACCCTGTCCGTCTGTCAGACGGCCATCATCCAGGATCTGCAGGAGAGCATTCCACACTTCAGGATGTGCCTTCTCAATCTCATCAAACAGGATCACGCGGTAAGGGCGCCTGCGTACGGCTTCCGTTAGCTGACCTCCCTCCTCGTATCCCACATAACCCGGAGGTGCGCCAAACAGGCGAGAAACGCTGTGCTGCTCCCGATATTCGCTCATATCGATGCGCACCAGAGCCTCTTCATCTTCAAACATGAATTCCGCCAGCGCCTTGCCCAGCTCGGTCTTGCCCACGCCAGATGGTCCAATGAAGATAAAGGAACCAATCGGTCGGCGTGGATCTTTCAACCCGCTGCGTGCTCGGCGAATCGCGTCAGCTACGGCTGCCACGGCTTCGGTCTGACCGATCAATCTTTCATGCAGCCGGTCTTCCATCTGGAGCAGTTTATCTTTTTCATCTTCCATCATCTGGGAGACGGGGATTCCAGTCCACTGGTTGATCACTTCTGCGATGTCGTTCACATCCACGATCTCGTCAAGTTTATGATCCTGTTCCCAGGCATCGCGTTCCTTGTTAAATTTTTCTTCAATCTGCAGTCGTTCCGATTTCATCCTGGCCGCGCGTTCATAGTCGCGCTCCACACCCGCCTGCTCTTCTTCTTTCAGTAAGCGGTCAATCTCCGATTTCATCGCCTTCAGATCATCAGGCAAGGAGTACAGTGCCACACGCAATTTAGCCGCTGCCTCATCCACCAGGTCAATGGCTTTGTCTGGCAGCCGGCGATCTGTCACATAACGCGAAGATAATTTTGCCGCTGCAACCAGGGCAGCATCCGAAAAGGTAACCTTGTGATGCGCTTCATACCGATCGCGCAATCCCCGCAGCATGGCAATCGTATCATCAACCGACGGCTCATCCACGTAAATTGGCGCAAACCGCCGCTCCAGCGCCGCATCCTTCTCGATATATTTATGATATTCATCGAGCGTTGTGGCCCCCACGCACTGAAGTTCACCACGTGACAGGGCTGGTTTAAGCATGCTCGAGGCATCCATCGCGCCCTGGGCGGCACCTGCGCCTACAACCGTGTGCAGTTCGTCAATAAATAGTATGATCTCTCCGTCAGATCGCTGAATTTCCTGGATAGCAGCTTTCAAGCGCTCCTCAAATTCACCCCTAAAGCGAGAACCGGCAATCATCGCACCCAGATCCAGCGATACAACCGTCTTGCCCATCAAAATTTCAGGCACATCATTGGTGGCAATTTTCTGGCTCAACCCCTCCACAATCGCTGTCTTTCCGACTCCAGCCTCACCGATCAAAACCGGGTTGTTTTTTGTTCGCCGGCAAAGAATCTGGATCAACCGTAAAATCTCTTCATCCCGACCGATCACCGGGTCGAGCTTACCCTCGCGTGCCATGGTGGTCAGATCACGCGAATATTTTTCCAGCGTTCGATAGCGGGATTCTGCCTGCGGGTCGGTGACTTTCTGCCCGCCGCGCAGCTCATCAATCGCTTCAATCACTCGCTGACGTGAGATCCCCAGATCTTCCAGCAGCCTGGCAGCGGGCGTGTTCTTCTCGCCCAAAATCGCCAGGAAGATGTGCTCTGTGGAAATATACTCATCCTTCAAACGGTTGGCTTCCTGGTTAGCCTGGTCGATGATCCGTTTGACCCGTGGCGTGATGAAAACCTGTCCAGCACCCCCACCGAAAATATTCGCCTTTGGGCTGGTGCGCAAAATATAATCCAGTCGCTCCGAAAAGTTTTCGGCATCAATCTTCAATATCTCAAGCAACTGGGAGATCACACCCTGCGGCTGCTCAATCAATGCCAGCAAGATGTGCTCAGTATCAATTTGATTGTGCCCATAGCGCTGAATGATTTCAGCCGCACGCTGCGCTGCTTCCTGAGCACGTTCTGTAAAACGATCAAATCTCATCATAATGGATTTTTTCCTTGGTGATAACCACTTATTCTACATAACTAGAACATTTGAATTATAACATTTTAAAGCCATGACTTTAACTATGATTTATAAGAAATTCGTAAATGATTCAAGTGTGCCTGGGAATAATTGCAATTTTGAAGCCAAATTCTCAGAGGATCAACATGGCGTCGCCAAAGGAAAAAAAACGATATCCCGCTTGGATCGCCTTTTGGTAGGTATCGAGGATCAAGTCCCTGCTGGCGAAGGCACTGACCAGCATCACGAGGGTGGATTTGGGCAGGTGAAAGTTGGTCACCAGCGCATCCACAGCCTTGAAAGTATAGCCAGGCAGGATGAATAAATCCGTTGGACCAGAAAAAGGTGTCACTAACGCTCCATCTTTGGCATATTGCGCTGCCGTCTCAAGCGTGCGCACGCTGGTCGTTCCCACTGCAATGATTCGCCCCCCCTGTCGTTTGACGGCGTTGATTTTTTCAGCCGCTGCCGCAGATAATTCACACCATTCTGTATGGATCTTGTGCTCAACTGGATGATCTTCGGTCACAGGGGCAAAGGTATCCAACCCCACATGTAAAAGCAATCGAGCAAACTGGATGCCCTTTGCCGTTAATTTTTCCATCAACTCTGGGGTGAAGTGTAAACCGGCTGTCGGCGCTGCCGCCGAACCCGGCTCAGTGGCATACACGGTTTGATAACGTTCAGGATCATCCAAATGCCGGTGAATATAGGGCGGCAGCGGAACATGCCCCACCCTGTCCAGAAAAGGCTCAATTGGCACGCTGAAACGCACAACGCGTTCCGGTCCGTCCAGAACCTCAATAATTTCTGCGCCAAGATCGCCATCAATGACCAGGTTTCGCCCTGGAGTCAATCCTTTTCCCCCTCCCAGTGACCGCCAGGTCTGGTCATCTAGCTTTTCCAGCAGGAGCAGTTCAGCCTTCCCACCGCCGGGCTGTTTATGGGCATAAATCCTTGCCGGGATTACACGCGTTTCGTTGATCACCAAAAGGTCACCGGGACGGAGATAGTCATCAATTTGCCAGAATTGAGAATGCTCCACAGCACCATTGGAACGATTCAGTACCAGCAGCCTGGAATTGTGGCGCGGCGAAACCGGTTCCTGGGCAATTTGTTCCTGGGGAAGCTCATAATCAAAATCATCTGTCTGCAGTGGGGAATCACTCACTTAGAACAACCTCTTCTGGGGATCTTCATCCTTGTATTCCAAGCCCAGATGTTCATAAGCCATGCGGGTCACCTGGCGCCCCTGCGAAGTGCGCTCCAGGTAGCCGAGCTGCAGCAGGTAAGGTTCGACCACATCCATGATCGTATCCGGCTCCTCGCTCACAGAAGCCGCAATCGTGCTTAATCCCACAGGTCCGCCACGATATTTCTCGATCACGCACAGCAACACCCGCCGATCCAGATCATCAAGCCCCTGATTATCGATGTTCAGCAAATCCAGGGCGGCATCTGAAACCTCTCCTGTGATCTTGCCCTCAGCGCGCACCTGGGCATAATCCCGCACACGCCTCAGCATGCGCAGCGCAATTCGGGGAGTCCCCCTGGAGCGCCTGGCAATCTTTTGCACCCCGTCATCGGTAAATTCAACATGCAAGAGATGGGCACCCCGCTGGACAATCTCAATCAACGCATCCTGATCATAAAAATCAAGGCGATAGGTAGCGCCAAAGCGCGCCCGCAGAGGTGAGGTCACCAGCGCCAGCCGGGTGGTCGCCCCGACAACGGTGAAATGGGGCAACTTCAAACGGATTGAGCGCGCGGCTGGGCCTTTGCCGATCACAATATCGAGCGAAAAATCCTCCATCGCCGGGTAGAGCACCTCTTCCACCACTTTCCCCAGACGGTGAATCTCATCAATAAATAAGATGTCACCGGCGTGCAGATTGGTCAGGATGGCTGCCAGATCCCCAGCGCGTTCAATTGCCGGTCCGGAGGTCACCTTGATGCTGACGCCCATCTCGTTTGCCAGAATGTGCGCCAGGGTGGTCTTACCCAACCCGGGTGGACCATAAAAAAGCACATGATCCAGCGCTTCCGATCGCAGCTTGGCTGCTTCAATCAGGATGCGCAGGTTTTCCTTAATCTGAGATTGCCCAATCAACTCCGCCAGGTAGCTGGGGCGCAATGCACGATCAAATTGATCTTCCGGAGAAGCCTCAGGCTGGTTGATTCGTTTTTCAGGTTCTGCCATCATAGTCTCGATTATACCCGAACATCCTATATTCTTTGGGTAGGATAACTGACTGGATGACGCAATCATCAACCGTAAAGATTGGCATAATCGAAACTGAAAAGAAATTCCCAGATTATCACAAAATCGTTAATGTGTCTCATTGACCTCACTTGAATAGCAAGGGAAGGTAATTGCAAAATTGGGCAAGTTGATCCCACAAACACAGAAATCCTGAGCATACCTTTATGCTGTTGACATTCATATCACCCGCAAAACCCTGCCCCACCACGCTGTACAGTTCCATGTTCCCGGCCTTGAGAACTTCACCGCTGGAACCAATCAACCACCAATCCACTTCCCTCATGGAGATCAAAAAGGGGCTGGCTGCTATTAAAAAGAGTAGAGCACTCACTAGCAACAAAATTACTCGCCTTTTTCGCATTATCGCCTCACTAATAGATTAGCAGCATAATATTGCCATTCACCATCGTCGTCCCATCAGGATTAAAGACCTGGCACCAGAGTTGTGTATCTGTATATAAAGCACAGCTCACAAAAAACGGTACAGGGGCGGGATTGGAGGTGACCCAATAACTTTCGCTGATATCAAATCCCATATCCAGCAAACAAAAACCTGTACCCAAGTTGCTGATCGATGTTGGTCCAGACCCGATGACATTATTGAATCCTCTTGTGATTTCAGAATCAGAGTTTGCACAATAGAGTAAATAGCCTGCTTTAACGAGGCCACTTGCGCCTAGTTCCTGCTGCACAGTGCCGTTGTTTTGGACCACAAATTCAGGGACAAACTCATCATCATCACCGGCATAGCCCTCAAATAATGCGCCTGCAGCATTGTTGCGCGAAATGATAGTGGCATTACTGCTGTTTGCTACAGCCAGGATACCCACACCACTATCAGAGTTAGCAGTACTCATTAATGCAGCACCTCCCAATCCGGGTCCGTACCCTACGGCTTGCAACCCATGATCTGAGGTAGATTCGCCAAAAACACCTGCTGCGTTCGCACTTCTTCCCACCACACCACTCCCCGAAATGCTGGTGCCCAAAACGCCAATGTCATCGACTGAACTTCCCATAATGCCATTGCCTGTATCATTATGGGCGCTGAACATCGCATAGACGGTAGAGCCCGTCACCTCTGAACCAGGTGCAAGACTAAAAGCAAATGGTGCACCCATCAACCGTTGGCGGGGCAGAACAGTACCATCAATCTCCACCTCTAACCACAAAGCAGTTTTCATCATACGGATCGTTGTTTCATCAAAAGGACCAAGATTAACCTGGAACAAACCATTTGAGACAGTGACGTTTATCGGTGCCATATCCCAGATTTCCGTCCCACCTGTGACAGCAGTCCACAGAGAAAAGGTCATTTCCCGGACTCCTGAGACCGCCAGTCCATCCTCTAAAAGCCTGCCCTGGTAACTCATCATCGCTGAATATATCGTTCTTTCCGAGTCTTCTTGAACTTGAATGGTGGGATTTTCAATGATCCAGTCACCAGTTGCCCGGGCATTACTTCCTGGACACAATAAAATAACAAACGCAACAATAGCCAAGATTCGACTTGAGACTTTATTCATCACATCCTCCTAATGAATTTTCAATAGATTGTTTTATCGTGGAAATTTCGTTGGTGAGTCCAGTATAGTAAATTATAGAATTTTTTTCAATAGTTTGAAGTTACCTGAAATCATTTTGCATGTTTTGTTCTTATTCCTAAAAATTTTTCTCCTAAACTAGTCCAATTAGCGAAATTAAATGCAGTTGTTCATGATCCAAGCTCGAAAATCGCGTGAGTAATGGTATCATCAGTAAAAATCTGGAAAACTACAAGGAGCTGATATGAATAGGAACCCAATCGAACTGACAAATCTCAGAATCCAACCCCATGACCTGTTTGACAACCAGTGGCTTCTGCTGGCAGCAGGGGATTTTACCGCAGGTGACTTTAACGCCATGACCATCGGTTGGGGCGCAGTTGGCACCATGTGGAGCAAGCCCTTCGTCATGGTTGCGGTCCGCCATTCGCGGTACACCTTCCAGTTCATGGAGAAATACAATACCTTTACGCTATCCGGTTTCCCAGCACAATACCAGGATGCGCTCAACCTGCTTGGCTCCAAATCCGGGCGGGATGGTGATAAGATCCGTGAAAGCGGGTTGACCCCTATCGCTTCCAGTATGGTGGCAGCCCCGTCCTTTGCTGAAGCCGAGCTTGTGATCGAATGCCGTAAGGTGTATGAAAACGATCTCAACCCCGCACATTTTATGGATGAATCGATTTATCGGCACTATCCAAAACGTGACTTTCACCGTATCTATTATGGGTGGATAGAGAAAGCCTTTGGCACCAACAAATACGCCGCCTGAAAATGGTTGTGGGTGAAAGCAGAGTAAAAAGACAACCAACATCACTCTCGATTCATTCGGGAATACCCGTGATCCACAATTTTCATAAACAATAGCCCTGGTTTGCTCAGCAAATGCTGAAAATCCATCGTTGAACGCGGTATAATCAAAGTTGAAACAAAACCAGATGGAGACATGCATGACGGAATCAAAAATTCGAGTTCTAATTGCCAAACCAGGCCTGGACGGACATGATCGCGGTGCCAAAGTGATTGCCAGAGCCTTGCGGGATGCCGGGATGGAAGTGATCTACACCGGACTGCGCCAGACTCCTGAGATGATAGCCGAGGCTGCCCTGCAAGAAGACGTAAACGTGGTCGGGTTATCGATCCTTTCAGGTGCACATAATGTCCTTGTGCCTGCCGTGATCGAAAAACTGCGCGCAAACGGCTTGCATGACGTCACAGTCTTTGTCGGTGGGATCATTCCAGAAGAAGATGCCCTCGCCTTGAAAGCAAAAGGCGTACACGCTGTTTACGGACCCGGCACCAACACACAGGTGGTCGTTGAAGAAATCCGTCAGGCAGTCAGTCATCAAACTGCATAATCATGCCCCAAATTGATCCAAATGCCATTCGCCAGGGAGATCGCCTTGCATTGTCACGTGCGCTGACGGCAGCAGAAAACGGCACGCCAGCAAGCCGTGACATCCAGGCAGCTCTCTTTCCACACACTGGCAAGGCGCATCTGATCGGTATCACCGGCGCGCCGGGCACCGGCAAGAGCACACTGGTCAATCAATTAGTGAAATCCTTCAGAAAAGCAGAAAATCTTCCAGCGCCCAAAGTCGCTGTGATTGCCGTTGACCCAACCAGTCCCTTCACTGGCGGCGCGCTTCTGGGTGACCGCATCCGCATGCATGACCTAGCCGGAGATAAGGATGTGTTCATCCGCTCGATGGCATCACGAGGCGCCTTGGGCGGCCTGGCGCACAGCACGGCTGCCTTTGCGACCATTTTGGATGGCGCCGGGTTTGACCTGGTCCTGATCGAAACCGTTGGCGCCGGCCAGGCAGAGGTCGATATCGCCCGCCTGGCACATACGGTCATCGTGGTGGAAGCACCCGGCTTGGGTGATGATATTCAAGCCATCAAAGCGGGCATTCTTGAGATCGCAGATATCCTTGTGGTCAATAAATCTGACCAGCCAGGGGCTGAAAACACTGCCCGCGCCCTGCAAGCTATGCTCGAACTGTCGGGCAGCAATACTGGCAGCTTATTCACTGCAGGCAAACACCGTATGCAGGCACAAGCACCTGCCTCATTGAGCCCGGTCAATGATGAGCCAGCCTGGAAGGTGCCTGTTCTGCAGGTCACTGCAACCGATGGCAAAGGTGTGTTGGAATTACGTGAGCAAATTGAGACACACAGAAAATATTTGCTCGAATCTGGCATGTGGCAGGTCAAGGAAAATCAGCGGCTCAAGCAGGATCTTGATTCACTGATTTCAGACCTGTTAGTTGAGCGTTGGAGACAGCGCCAGGATAAGGTCGCCTACCACGATGCCCTCAAAAATGTCATCGAGAGGAAATGGACGCCTTACGAAGCAGCAGAATCCTTATTAAAAAAATCATCCATCCACTCAGGAATTATTGTAAGATAAAGAAAAACAGGAGAAACCATGGAACGCACACTCATTAAAGACCTCAACCAGCACATCGACCAAAAAGTCACCCTCCAGGGATGGCTGCACACACTGCGCGACCAGAAAAATATGCAGTTCCTGATCGTCCGGGATCGAACCGGGCTGGTCCAGGTTGCTCATTACAAAAAAGGTAACCTGGAACTTGCAGAAACCATCTCTTCCCTTGGCACTGAATCTGCCCTGAAGCTCACCGGCACTGTCGTCAAAAATGAGATCGTCAAACTCGGTGGGATCGAGGTGCAGCTGGAAGATCTGGTCATTGAAGGCGCAGCAGACGTGCCATTACCCTTCGAACCTTTTGGTGAATACATGCCAGATCAAGACTTTCGCCTGGATTGGCGCTACCTGGATTTGCGGCGAGAATTCAACCGTTTGATCTTCGAGGTGCAAACCACTGCCGAACAGGCGATGCGTGAGTTCTGGCTTCAGCATGATTTTATCGAAATTCACTCCCCCAAGATTATGGGTGCGCCCAGCGAAAGCGGTGCTGAACTCTTCTCACTACCGTATTTTGAAACTACCGCCTACCTGGCACAATCGCCACAATTTTATAAGCAAATGGCGATGGCTGCAGGTTTTGAACGCGTTTTTGAAATCGGACCGGTCTTCAGGGCGGATCCATCCTTCACATCCCGCCACATGACCGAATTCACAGGTGTCGATATGGAAATCTCCTGGATCGAGAGCCATGAGGATGTGATGTCCTTTATGGAACGCTGGCTGGCGTTTACTTATGAGCGCGTGATTGAAAAGCACGATGAAGCCATCCAGGCGACCTTTGATGTCAAGCTGGAAGTGCCCTCGCTGCCCTTCCCACGCATCACCATGGCAGAAGCCCGCAACGTGCTCGATTCGCTGGGCTATAAGCTGCCTCCCGAAAAGAAATATGATCTTGATCCCGGAGCTGAAAGAGCGCTTGGCGCACACTTCAAAGAAACTCAGGGACATGATTTCGTTTTTGTAACCGATTGGCCCTTCGATGTGCGTCCCTTTTACCACATGCTGCAACCAGAGGATTCCAATCTGACCCGCAGCTTCGATTTGCTGGGCAAAGGCCTGGAATTGGCGACCGGCGCCCAGCGAGAACATCGCTACGAAGTTCTCAAGTCACAGGCGCTGACAAAAGGTTTGACCGTTGAACCCATTCAGAACTATTTGGATTACTTCCGCTACGGCACCCCGCCGCATGGCGGATTCGGATTTGGGCTCAGCCGCTTCTTGATGATCCTGCTCAACCTCTCCAATATCCGCGAAGCAGTCTATCTCTTCAGAGGGCCTACCCGCCTTTCGCCATAGGAATATCTGAAAGGACCACATCAAAATGCCTTACATTTATGGAAAAAGGATCCGTCTGAGAGCAGCAGAAAAAGAAGATATCCCGACCTTTTTGCACTGGTTCAACGACCCGGAAGTGACCGAAAACCTGATGATGACCACCCCAATGGCTCGCGTTGAGGAGGAGCGTTGGTATGATTGTATGATGCAAAAACCAGCGACTGAACATGTAATGGTCATTGAGATCAGTGATGGGCAGCAGAAACCCTCTTACAGAGCGATTGGAACTTGCGGTTTCATCTCAATAGACTGGCGCAATCGATCATCAGAAGTAGGGATCAGTATCGGCGAAAAATCTCTCTGGGATCAGGGCTATGGGACAGAAACCATGAGTTTGCTGATTGAGCATGGTTTCAATACACTCAACTTACATCGCATTTGGCTGCAAGTCCATTCAACCAATCCACGCGGGATCCGCGCTTATGAAAAAGCCGGTTTCATTCACGAAGGCAAATTTCGCCAGGCAGAATTTAAAAAAGGAGCCTATTGTGATGTGCACGTGATGAGTATTCTGGCGGACGAACGGCGGCAATCAGAAATTAAGGGAAAACCAATAGAAAAAGGACTTGGACAGAATGGCAACACCCCACATGCAGCATGATTTACTTTACGGGAATATCAAACTGTTTGCTGGCACCGCCTCACCTGAGCTGGCTAATGAAATTGCTAACTATCTCGGTCAACCCCTTTGCGGCCGCGACATCGTTGAATTTCCCAACGAAAACCTGTTTGTCAGGTTGCATAACAGCGTGCGCGGCCAGGATTGTTACGTGATCCAATCCACATCAGCACCTGTGCATCGCAACTTGATGGAACTCTTAATCATGATCCAAACCCTAAAACTGGACTCGGCCGGACGCATCACAGCAGTGGTGCCTTACCTCTGCTATGGACGATCCGACAAAAAAGATAAACCGCGCGTGCCGATCACAGCCCGACTGGTGGCGGATATGATCCAAATTGCCGGGGCGGATCGCTACATGACCTATGACCTGCACGCCGGGCAAATTCAAGGGTTTTTCTCCATCCCGGGAGATGTTTTGCGCGGCTTTCACGTCCTCTCAGAATATCTGCTGGATCTGGCGCCCTGCCTGCAGAACCCGGTCGTTGTCACAGCCGACCTGGGATTTGCCAAGAAAGGGCGAACCTATGCCGAGCTCCTGCATACCGGCTTGGCTTTCATCGAGAAAAAGCGTACTGCAGATATCACCAATCCCCAATCCATGACCGTTATTGGTGATGTGCAGGATAGGGACGTGATCCTGGTGGATGACGAGGTGAACACCGGCGGTTCAATGGTGCACGCCGTTGAAATTCTGAAAGACCACGGCGCCCGGAATATCTACATGATCTTTGTGCATCCTGTTCTATCCGGCAACGGTGCTGAAAGATTGGCGGCGCTCCCTGTCAAGCGGTTTGTCACCACCAACACCATTCCCATTCCACCAGAGAAAAAAGCACTCTTTGGCGATAGGCTGGTGGTGCTTTCCATCAGTGCCATGCTGGGCGAAGTCATCCGCCGGGCAAATGAAGGCCGCAGCGTGGGTGCGATGTTTAACGAATAACCCGGAGCCTATCCCTGAGCAGATGGAATTTACCTGCTCTTGTGGCGAGCTATCCGGGATTAATGATATTATGGGTAACACACCTACAAAGGAGAGATAAATGCAGCCATTTCCCTCAAAACGAGCGCCAGCCTTTGCTGATATTCCGGATGAAAAATGGAACGATTGGCGCTGGCAGCTCAGTCACCGGTTAAACTCTGTCGAAGATTTCGAGAAAATTCTCACCCTCACCGAAAGCGAAAAGACAGCGCTCAGCCAAAAAGGTCTTTTCCGGGTGGATATCACCCCCTATTTTGCCTCGCTGATCGATCCCGATAACCCATTAGACCCCATCCGCAAGCAGATCATCCCGACAGCCGGAGAGATCAGTCCTTTCACCGGCGAGATGGAAGATTCCCTTGCTGAAGATGCCCATTCACCCGTTCCCGGGCTGGTGCATCGCTACCCCGATAGGGTGTTGATGCTGGTGACCACGCAATGTGCCAGCTACTGCCGCTATTGCACACGCTCACGCATTGTAGGGGATCCAACACAGACCTTTTCCTCTAAAGATTTTGAAGCGCAACTCGATTACCTGCGCCAGACACCCCAGGTGCGCGATGTTCTGCTTTCGGGCGGCGATCCGCTAACTCTTGCGCCAAAAGTCTTGGAACGATTGCTCTCCGCCCTGCGCGAGATTCCGCATATCGAGATCATCCGCATCGGCTCACGCGTGCCCGTCTTCATGCCCCAGCGGATAAATGACGAACTGTGCGAAATGCTTCAGAAATATCACCCCCTGTGGTTGAATATCCATGTCAATCATCCTAATGAGATCACAGCCGAGCTGGCAGAAGCCTGTGACAGGCTCAGCCGGGCAGGTATTCCACTTGGCAACCAGGCGGTGCTCCTGGCTGGCGTTAATGATGATCCCCACATTCAGCGCCGGCTGGTTCATGACCTGGTGCGTATCCGTGTGCGCCCCTATTACCTCTATCAATGTGATCTCGTGCACGGTGCCGGTCATTTTCGCACGCCGGTCGGAAAGGGCATCGAAATTATCGAAGCCCTGCGCGGACATACCTCAGGCTATGCTGTGCCCACCTATGTTGTGGATGCACCCGGCGGTGGCGGCAAGATTCCCCTCAATCCCAACTACCTGATCAGCTACTCCGACCATAAGATCGTCCTGCGCAATTACGAAGGGTATATCACGACTTACGAAGAGCCAACAGAATATGAACCCATTGATCCGGCACTGGTGGCGCCTTTCAAGAATAAGATGATTGAGACGGGTCAGAGCGGTGTATTTGGTTTGCTGCAGGGTGAAGAAATGTTCATCAAGCCAGAAGGATTTGATCAGCTGCATCAGCGCGGCGGGCTCATTCACCGTTTGCGGGAAAACAAAGAAAAGTGGGTGCCGCGCGGCATTGGCGATGGCAGCAGCGATAAGGACGCTGAGTCAAGCGAATGACACGCTAAATTAACACAGAAGCCCGAGGTGCAGTTCACACCTCGGGCTTTTTATATTCTCAAGTTCGGCTTATGTTACCGGGTAGTCGGAATGGGATCATCTTTCGAAATCCCTGAAGGTTCAGCCTTCACCACCTCGTCTTTTTTCTTCCTTCAGCTCAAAACAGCGATATAAACCAGAACAAAAGGAAACAGAATTAATAAGCCGCTCAAACAAACCTGCCAGCCGCCATTCACAAACCCGGCGCTCAGGTCATATAAAAATCCTCAACACTGCTGATCGTTCCCACAGACGCTAAGAAATATTGCGATCCCTGCAACAAAAAAAGATACCCGGACATCCTCAAATGAAAATTGAGATCAGGGCAATAATCATAATCGTCTTTTTGCTGTCTTTTTTCATTTTCATGCTCCATTTCTCTTATCCATTGTGGTCAATTTACCAACGACCACCGATGCCGTTGTGAGGTTCAATTCCAGCGTCGAATCAGGATCTTCAGCCCTTTTCATTGCTAAGCTTCAGCTCGATCAAAACGAAGTAAAATAGAACAAAATTATCTTAATGTCAGAGGTAAACAATGACCGATTTGGAAATCGATCGATTAGTCATCATCAATGTTTCTCGTCCTCAATCCAAAAAATTGATGGCGAAACTCAATCGACAGCAGTTTTGCTTCACGATCATCGACAGTAACAACAGTTTGTTCCTCGAAGCGACCGTATTGCTGCTTTTGGGGCTGAATCACACCCGTTTAGACATCCTCGATCAGCTGGTTCAACAATACTGCCAGCCTTATCGAAAATTAATCCCGGTTCAAATTCGTGCTGCTGGTGAGACGGGGCAGTTTCCTGTGCTCGAATCCCTCGAAGGCGGCGCCACCATGTTCAGCCTGCCAGTTGAACACTTCGAGCAAATATAACGGAATGCACACAGCCATACCCTGATTGGATGACCCCGGCGGACTAAAACCCAGCGGATACACCGATGAGAAACCGACAAATTCAATTTCAATGGAAACGATTTCAACGCCACTTCACACGTTTCACCTGGGGCGGTGCCTGGGCATCCTCTCTTCCAGCTGAGACAAGACGTAACCTGACACTTTTCTTTTATGACGGTTTCTATGCTGCCATCAGCGACAAAATCACCCTGACATACATGACCCTCTACTTGCTGTCCCTGGGCGCCACACGTCAGCAAATCGGTTTGCTCAGCTCCTTCAGCAATTTTGCCGCAGCCTTTTTGCTCCTGCCCGCCGCTTTGCTGGTGGAACGTACCGGCAAAAGAAAACAGACCACGGTAACCAGCATCACAGGCAGCCGCATCATCACAGTTTTTATGGCGCTGCTCCCCTTTATGATCAAGGACTTTTCGGGGTTAATCTGGATCATCCTTGGGCTTGCCCTGCTGCGAGAAGTTTTCAACAATTTCTCTTATCCAGGATGGATCTCCCTCACCGGCGAGATCGTTCCAATCGAAGGACGGGGACGATATTTTGGAACACGCAACTTCATCATGGGAATTGCCGGGATCATCACAGCCCTCGTCATTGGTGAAGCGATCACTCGAATTGGCGAACCGCTTGGATATCAGATCGCCTTTTTGCTTTCCGCCGGTTTTGGCACCTTGGCGTTATTCTATTTTGCCAGGTTGAGGGAACCCCAAACAAACCCTCAACCACAGGAAGCCTTGAGTAAAGGCTTGAAAACAATCTTGACTTCATTAAAAGCGCATCCACAATTTGTGTCCTTCTGCCTGTTCACTGCCGTTTGGAACTTTTCCCTCAATATCGCAGGACCATTTTTTAATGTTTACATGGTAGATACGCTGAAGTTTACAGCAGCAATGATCAGCGTTACAAACGTCACCCATACCGCCACCAACCTGCTCGTCCAGCGCAGGATGGGCGCCCTGGCGGATAAATGGGGAAACCGAAAGGTCAGCATCATTTTCACATTTCTTATCCCGATCATCCCAATTTTTTGGGGGCTCTGGGTGCGCCAGTATTGGCAGGCGATCGTTGTGGAAGCCTTCGCCGGGGCTTTTTGGGGGGCATATAACCTGGCAAGTTTTAATAATTTGCTCAACCATACGCCTGAAAGTCAACGTGCCCGCTTCTCCGCCTACTACCAGATCGTCGTGACGCTGGCACTGGCTGGTGGTGCTGCCCTGGGGTCTTATCTCATCCCAAAGATTGATTTCTCAGGCGTGGCAGTTAGCTCAGCCATCGGGCGCTTTTTGGCTGCCATCCTCTTCCTCCTCATTGTGCGGGATGTCACAAATCCGAAACCGGCTGATACAGCATAATTAAAGCAAAAGGGTTTTCCTGATCAGACAGGAAAACCCAGGTGTGTTGAGGAATATTTTCTTCCGAATTACGCGCTGATCTCTTCGATCCAGGAACGAATTTCCTCTCGTGAGGGAATCCGCCCATAGGAAAGCAGTTTTTCATTGACAACCAGGGCAGGCGTGGTCATCACCTCATAAGCCATGATCTCTTGCATGGATTTGACCTTGATAAACTCTGCCTGCAGCCCCAGCTCTTCCACCACGCTTCGTGTCACTGCTTCCAACCGTTCACATTTCGGGCATCCGCCGCCTAAGATTTTAATTTTCATCGCTTTTAAGCCTCCTAATTATTGAATGAACCAGCCAAAAATTAAACCCGCCAGGGTGCTGAAGATTGCCACCAGTACCACATAAACCGCTGTCTTCTTCTTGCCAATCACCGTATTTGTGATCAAAATCGATTGCAAGCTGAGTTCGGGATCTGCCAGCAGATAAGCCAGCAGCGGTCCGCGATGCATCCCCAGAGACAAAAAGGTTTGGGCAACAGGCACTTCAACCAGGGTCGGGAAATACATGAACACGCCAAAGATCACGCCAGCCAGGTTTGCCCAGAGGGTGTTTCGCCCAGCCAGTGTCTGAATCCACGCCGCCGGGATCAAATTTCGAGCTATGGACGCCAGGAAAACACCCACCAGCAGCAGGGGGATGATCTGCTTCACAAATCGCCAGGTCTCCCACAACCACTCCTGCCGTTCTTCAGCCTTAAAATAACGGGCAGACATCCACCAGATGGCTGCCAGCAGCAAAACTTCTGCCACCAGCCTGCCATTCAAACCGACAACTATTCCTGAAGTATCTACCGCTGCAGAGAATGAAGCAATCACCAATGTCAATGTGATCAAGCCCAGCGTCACATAAGTCCAGCGATTGAAGCCGTCATAAATATCCTTGAAACCTCGGATCGCTGTCAGTGCTATCAGCACCAACAACAAGATCAGGAACAAACCGTGCACGCTGACACCTTCCACACCCAAACTCGGGTTGGGCGGGATCAAACGATCCAGCCAGGCTTGCAGTTCCGATGGCCAAAAAGATGGGATCGACAGCTGGACAAAATCATTCCCTAAGATGCCGATCTGCAGTGTTCCTGCCAGCAAAGTGCCAAGCAGCAGGAGAAAAAACACGACCACATGTCCAGGCACCTTCGCTTTGGCATCAAAGAGCTGATTATTGGCTACTTCTTCGGCATGCTCGGCATCGTCCTTGCGGAAAAACCAGGCCATCAGCAAACCGATCAGAATGCCGAAGATGATAGAAAGGATGATCCTTGCCAGCGCAATATCCAAGCCGATCTGCACCCCAGTGAAAGAAATCGCCAGGATGTTCACCGCAGGTCCCACAAACAAGAAAGTGATGGCTGGGCCCAGACCTGCGCCTTTTTTATAGATACTGGCAAAGAGCGGCATGATCGTGCAGGAACAGACTGCCAGAAGAAACCCGCCCAATGCAGAAGCAGGATACGAAATCCACTTTGGCGCATTACGACCCAAATGCCGTGTGATAGCTTCCTTCGGCAGCAGTGCAGAAAGTGCCCCAGCAATGAAGAATGCTGGCAGCAAGCACAGCAATACATGAGCTGCCAGATAAGCTGCTAACCCGCCAATGCCAGATTGCAAAAGCCCTAATACTGTTTGTGTGATGTTCAAACGATCTCCTTATATATGATTTTCTGCATATTTTAGCCGAAAAAAAACCTGATTTGATCTATTTCGTGGAGCAATGCGGACAGTTACAGGTCAGCTTAAAAGTGGGCCGACCTGCTTCACCTAATAATTCTGTCAATATCGAGCGCACCATCTTGCTCTGCAGATAATAATAGACATTCTGCCCGTCTTTTTCATCTATCACAACCTCAGCATCCCGCAGCAGGCGCAACTGCTGGGAAATATAAGCCTGCGGGCGGCCTGTGACCGCTTGCAGATGGCACACACACGCTTCACGCTTGCGCAGCTCATCCAGAATCTGCAAACGCACCGGATGCGACAGGAGCTTTAATATTTCAGCATGCGCTTCGTAATTAACCATCTTCCAAACTCTCTCAAAATATATATCATTTATTGCATATATTCAGGCACAATCATAGTACCCTTTTGCAATAGTGTCAATACTCAATTGTTCAGTTCCTTGCAAATTAATTTTCACACTCATGATCATCAGAGCAAATGGAAAACTAGGTTCTTCCTTTACGGACATACATATATAAAACAGCAACCTGAATTTACCGCTATTTCTTCCCTGCTTCCCAGGTCCCCTTTAGCTGGCAAACGTCTGAACCCCATTCAAGCGAACCGCTCATCTTTGATGGGACTTCGGTGAGATTTTGGATTGAAGTGAAGCCGCCTGTAATCCAGATTGTATCTTCTCCAGTATATTCACTTCCACCTGTTAACGAGGTGCATTCGCTCCATTGCCAGGTGTGATTTAGCGTGACAGTGGTTGGATTCAATGACAATTTGCCCGTGGTATGATCTAAAACACCGCTGATATCCCCTGAGATAGTCATCTGACCACTGGCTGTGCACTTCTCATCAATGGGCTCCCGTTTTGAATTGCACAAGTTTATAGTAACATCACCCCCACCTTCACCCGTGACTTTTCCGCTCACACTGCAATTTTCCAAATTCACAGCCAGCTGAATGGTACCGGAAAGTGATGGGGGAGTGCATGCCTGGCAGCCTGCGAGTGCGGTATTGGTTACAGCAAAATCACCCTCATAATTCTGAACAGAATAATTTCCACCTTCGGCGCGCACCTGCTCAATGAGCCAATCCAAATAGGCATCATAGGTTTCCCAGCGCTGCCCCGCCCCGTAAATACGCGGATATTCTGCCCAATTCTTCGCTCTTCCATAAGCCCAGATGCGGTAATCCTCCACGAGTTGATCCGGTTGACATGGGGTTTCCTTGAGCCTGTCCGTCCATTCACGTTGGAGGAAATTGATCTTTGCCCGCATCCGTGCCTTAAAGAGGGCGTCTTTGTCCATTTTAAAGATCTCTTCAATTCGAATCCGAAGTTGTTGTTCTTGTGCTGAAAAAGGCGTTGCCACCAATTCAAAATCCTTAACCGTATTCCCAATGCAGGCAAGTGCGACTACGCGATCAATCCCCTTCCCGGTTGTAAGGGCGCCCACAAGCCTTCCGCCTGCTTCTGCAGGACCCAGTGACATCAGGCTTTCAAAGATTCCCATAGCAAGGGCGTTATTTCCCGTCTCATAGCCCTGACTCTGGATAATATCGGCATACTGATTGAAAATAGGACGCATCATATCCAACCGCTGCAGGGCGACTTCCCGGTCAAATCCAGTAATTTTATTTGCGCTGTAGGAATCATTAATTGCCGTGGTCATGTTCGCTGGCGCAGAACGTAACCCGTTGGCTAATTCATTTCCAAGGGTTTCGACAGATAATCCCCGCATGACACTCCACATTGTTGTGGTGATTCCAATAACTGCTAAAACCAAAATTGGGTCAACTCGAAGCAAACGAGAACCTGGAATGGGTTCGCGGTACCATCGAATAATCTTTCGAAGAAAGCCAATGATTTGAGATGGTCGTTTCATCATTCAATCCCTTCAGGAACAAATGCCATTGCGTCCACATAAAATAGGCGATCATTCAGAAATCCCAAGATAAGCTGCTGCCCGGCGTAAATTTCTACCCCTTCCTGCAAAGCTGGTGAACTACTTGAAGGGATAAGCGGGTAAAATGCGAGCAAAGTCTGGATTTCTTCAAAGGAACTGCCAAGAATAAACATATCTGGCCGAAAAGGTGTTGGGAGAAAACCCAGAGGTAATGTCTCAGTTTCTCCATCCACCAAAAATTCACCATCAGAGAATGTGAAGCTTGTTTTCCCTCCATAATAATCCCATGTCTCAAGACGTACCTGTCTTCCCTCAATGTCATCCACCTCCATGATCATAAAACTATCCGGCCAGTCAAATTCCTCATATACAATTTGTTGTTGCTCCGATAAGACAAACATTAAATCGGTTTCAGTGAATTGTTCTGCTTCATTAATAGGCGATTCAATCGGCACGTTGGTCTCGTTTTCAAATTCAATGGTTGGAGAATCAGGATTCATAAACTTGAGAATTTCATCCTTAAAGTAAGTAAAACCTCCTAACGCAATCACCAGGATCAGGCACAGGCAAAGGAAAACCACAATGATTGGAATGGCAATAAAAAGCCAGGTTGACTTCTTGTTATTGGTAGATGGTGGTTTTTTAGCGTTTACAGGCGGGAGAGTCACTCTGGGAGGTTCTCGAGGAATCCATTCCCTTCCATTATGCCAGTGCCAGTTGCCAGTTTCGTCGAGGCGCCAGATCCTTCCATCCTGGTCTTTGAGAATCTGTTGTTGAACCTGGGCCAGAAAGAAAGCATTATCTATTTTCCCCTCGCGGTAGGCTTGGCGTAATATTATGAATTTTCGAAAAATTTCAGAAAACTGTGGGGCAAGTTGGTATTGTGACAAGCCAGCCTCCCTTCAATATAGGAAGACCACCAAATAGCTCAATAAAATACTACAAGATTATTAATGACGGTTATTATTGGAAAAACTGGGCGGCAATGTGATCCGGTTACAAAGGTTCAATTAATTTTGCTAAATTTATAGTAGCATAGGTCCTATATCGATGTCAATATATTTCTGTGCGGTGTCCAGGAGATAAGAATTAGTTATTTCAGGGGCAGCTCATTCCAGACCCACCGGAGGATTCAATAGCATCATTTTCAAAATCGCGCATGAAAGCTTGGATATCTTCTTTTGGGATATTCCAAACAAAGGTGGTGTTCCCAAGGTTGGGATCAAATTCCCGCCCAGAAACCATAAATTCGTCGGGAAAACTGACAAATTGCAGATCATCCTTCCCCAGTTTGGGGAGCAGACAGGTCAGCTGGCTGATCTGTGCCGGCGTGAGGTCCGTTTGGATCTCGCCAATTAGAGAGTTAATCAATTGAGGAATTGAGCCAATCACAGAGGGACTGAGTACTTTGTCCTTAATCGCACACAGCACCAATGTCTGATTGTTCTCGCGTGCCATTGTGCTGTAGCGTTTTCGGATGCGAGAAAAACGCAGCGCTTCCTCACCGCTCATATGGTGCTGCCCGGCTGTGAAATAGCCCATATCTTCTGTGATGTCATCTATCGGCGTCCCATCCCAATCCTGCTCCAGATAAAGATCAATGCCGCCCAGGGCATCTACAATTTTCACAAAAGCAGTCATATTGACCGCACCATAATGATCCACATACAGACCATAATTATGCGCCAGGGTGCGTGCCAGCAGCCCGGGTCCACCGCCCGGTCCATCATAATAGCCCATGCCAGGTCCGCCATAGAGATAAGCCTGGTTCAACTTTCCATGCGTGACTTTGTCCGCGTATTTATCAATAATGTCTGGAAATTCGACCCAAAGATCGCGCGGAATCGTCAGGACAGTCACTTTGGTGTTCACAAAATCCACCCGTGCCACCCGGATCACATCCGCCAATCCATACAAATAGTCTGCATAATCATTGTCTGCGCCGATCCCCAGCAAATACATCACCGGCGGCCCGCCGCAGACGGGTTGAGGTTCAATAGGTTGTGGGGAATTTGTCGGTTCCACTGTGTCATCAAAAGGACTTTCATCGGTCGATGCAATTTGTGGGTTTGATACGGCGGTTGGCGTCTCTGTCTTTTGGACAGGCGTTCGTGTTGGCATATCAATTGTTGTGCCCAGTGGTTTATGCCATCCCTGAACCACCAGAATGCCCACAATGACAGTCAGTAAAACCATGCTAGATAAGATAATGATTGTGTTTTTTTTCATAACGTTCAACAAGGTAAAGAATGATAGGTTCGCACGAACCAGCTAGTCGCCTGAATTATACCTTGAATTTTTTGAATTGTTTTTGGGCATGATAATCAATATTCAACAAGACCTTCAGTGGAAAGCAGTATAATAGAAAAATATTTGATTGATTTTTCTACTTAATTACTTTCGTAACTGTTGCCAGAACCAGGCACTCATAGGACTTCCATGAAACCCTGTCGTCATCTGCATGGTAAAAACAAAATATTATGGGCTCTGATCTCAGCTGTTTCAGGTTTAACCCTCGTGCTCTTCAATCTGGCCATTGCTTCCCGCCTGAGCGGCTTGATGATAGATGTAGTTCAAATAATTCTGGAATTGTCTGCCTTCATCATCCTAAGCTTTTCTCTCAGCCATGTATTTTCCGGTTTCATAGATAAAACTACCAGGCGGTATCGTTGGGCATTCATTTTTTCTGCAGCTTTCAGCCTGGGATTAACGGTGATCACCTTGCTCACAGGATCACGCCCCTGGCACACAGCTTCCCTTCTGCTCAATATTTTTGCCTGTCTGGTTGGCAGTTTTGTTGCCTCCAATATCGAGAAAGGCTGGTCGGAAAACAATGCACCGCCCTCACCACAGACCGAGCAGGAAGTCCTGGATTTGCATTGCCGCTACATAACTGGCAAAGCAAAACCGCACTTCCTGAAACGACTACTGGATATCATCCTCGCCCTGATTTCTTTGGTCTTTTCGCTGCCTGTTTGGCTGTTGATTGCTTTTCTGATTTGGTGGGAAGATCCCGGTCCGGTGATATTCATCAAAAATGCTGTCGGCCTCGGCGGCATCAATTTTAAGCAATTAAAATTCCGTTCCATGATCACCAATGCGGAAGAAGACACCGGTCCAATCCTCGGATATGAAGATGATGAACGGGTCTTGCCCTTTGGAAAATTCATTCGAAAGACAGCCCTAGATGAAATCCCGCAGCTCATTAATATCCTACGGGGAGATATGAGCTATGTGGGGCCAAGACCACAACGCACAGTGCTGGTCCATCAATACCTGCAAAGGATTCCCGAATACGCAATGCGGCACCAGGTCAGGCCTGGGTTGGCTGGACTGGCGCAGGTGGTTGACGCCTATGATATTTCACCTAAGGAAAAACTCGCCTGGGATCTTCTCTATATCGAAAAGGCCAGTGTCTGGCTGGATATCAAACTGGTTTTTTCTGCATTCTACCTGGTATTTGCGCTTAGATGGCTCCACACGGTTCACCCCGAATATAAAATTCGTGACCTTTTGGGCATCACAAAACCCCATTCCTGATTTCCTGTTCTATCATCTGGGACTTCAAAAGTGATTATATTTCTGTGCTTTCCGGTAAATCCCGCTTCACAAACCTGAGCCAGGCAATGAGCAAGACAATGCTGATAATGATGGCATTCAAAGCCTGACCTGCGATTGCGCCGTACACTCCCCATCGTTTGATTAACCAAAATCCAACTGAGAACATGCTGAGAGCAGCCAGGATATTGGCAAGAAAGACCTGCTTTCCCTGCCTGACGCCGCGAAACACCATTTGCAGAGGGCGGTTAATGAACATGAACAGGTAAAACAAAGCCATCAGGTAAATCCCATCAGCATAAGGCAGATAGGTGTCTCCTTTCAGAAGGTAAAGCAGCTGCGGGGTGAAGAACAGCACAACCAACAGTAAACCAATCACCGGGATCCCACCCAGCACAAAGATCAACTTCAAACTGCGTTTCACCTGCCCTAATCCTGATTGATCATACACCCTGGCAAGAATGGGTGTGACAAAGGTATCAATCGCCCGGAGCAATACATGGATCGGTGCAACCAGGTTTTGTAGAGTTTGATAGACGCCTGTGGCAGCAAAACTGATCAACCCAGCCATCATGATCGGGTAAAAATCAACAACTATCCAATCCGCCAGGCTGGCGCCCAGAATCCAGCGACCAAATCGCCAGTTCTCTTTCCAAACGGCGACCAGGTTTTGCATGTGTTTGGTAAAGAAACCCCTTGCCAGCCAGAAACCAATCAGGCTCCCGGCCAGCCCACCCCACCCGATGGCATGCAACCCGGTCAAACCAGAGATGGTTCCCATCTGCGCAAAAGCCCAGATCGTACCCAACCTAACAACCATGTTGGAAAGACTGATCCAAACGGTATTGCCCACGGCTCCCCGAGTATAAAATGCCCGTCGTAGGAACTCCTGGATCTGCCAGGTGAACGTGCTGAACCACAACACAAAAACTGTTGGACCAAGGGTATCATTCCCAGTGGATGTGAGCAGCAAGCCCATAACCAACGCACAAACTGAAACCAGCAGGGCGAGGAGCAATTGGTGGACTGCTGCTGCCGTGAAATAGGCTCGGAAATCAGATTCGTTTTTCCCTGCGCCATAGGTGTTTAAAGGCTGAATGATGACCCCGTTTTGAATGGCACGCACAAAATAGATTGCCAGAAAACCTATTAAATACACGCCTAACTCTGTGGGAGAGACAAGCGTCGTCAGCAGGATTGAAGCGGCAAAATTCGATACAGAAATAATTGCCTGATCAAGCGCGGCAAACTTTCCATTATTTGCCAGTTTTGTTTTGAACAGATCCAGCACTTTTCTAATCGCCGATTTCACTTCGTACTCCACAAATCGTGATCAATGCAGTTCACACAATGCCTTATTATAATCAGTTATTTAAACGGGATTGGCTCTTTGTGCAGCTATGCAAGCGATGTCCTGCCTGGCTTGCCCCTTCAACCCGGTGATAAAAACCCACTCGGTTGAAATTGACCGATTATAATAGGGACAAAGCCCTGATCTGTAAACTATTTTTGACATCCCATGAAGGATGAGAAATGAAAGCGAGGTAGGATGACCCTGTTATTCAAACCAAAGTCAGTCATTGAGTTCATTGGGGACAGTATCACCGATTGTGACCGCCTGGCCGATGAATATGCACCTCTGGGGGATGGCTATGTTCACGAGTGTCATCGCCTGCTGCAGGCAGGTTATCCAGAGCTGCAGCTCACCGTTCTAAATAAAGGCATCAGCGGAGATCGGGTCACCGACCTGAAGGCACGCTGGAAACCCGATGTACTCGATGTCAATCCAGATTGGCTGTTCATCTACATCGGGATCAACGATGTCTGGCGCTTTTTTGAGGGCAATCGAGAAGAAGCGATTGCCCTACCGGAATTTGAAAACACCTACCGCCAGTTGATCAACGGTGCCCGTGCCGGCACACAGGCAAACATTCGCCTGATCAGCCCCTTCCTGGCAGAAAAAGATCCATCCGATCCCTTCCGCAGTAAGTTAGCACACTATCAGGATGTGATTAATGCTCTGGGTACCGAATTTGGGTTGCCCGTGATCCACCTACAGCCCGCATTTGACTGGGCAATGCTCTCCAAATCCGCCTTATACTGGACAGCTGACCGTGTGCACCCCACACCTGAAGGGCATATGTTGATTGCCCTGACGATCCTGCGGGCTTGTGGTTTCACGCTATGAGCGGGGCTATTACAAATCAACCTGTGCCAATGGATATTTTTGCAGAGTCTTAAACATCATCAGGAATAAAATACTTTGATCTCTGCTTGACTTAACCATGATCCACAAAAAGCGAACCAATTTGCAGCAGCAAACTATTCAGCTGTGGATGTATAAGAATTTGTTCCCTCATCTTATAGCATCCTAAAAGTCCGATCCATTCCCTTTGTATAAACATTGTATAAGAAATTGTGCTAATTTGTATATATTTTATCCAAATTATGGTAAAATCCCTCCCAATAAAGAGGAGCTGAAAATGATCGAAAAAATCACAAGAACAGATGCGGAGTGGCGCCAATTGCTGACCCAGGAGCAGTATGAGGTGACCCGCCGAAAAGGGACCGAGGCTCCCTTCTGCGGTATGTTTTATGACCACAAGCAAGATGGCATTTATCGCTGCGTGTGCTGTGACCTGCCCATCTTCTCATCGGAACATAAATTCACCTCGGGATCTGGTTGGCCAAGTTTTTTCCAGCCGATTGACGAATCACACATCACCTACCGGGAAGATCGCAGCCATTTCATGCGCCGGACCGAGATCACCTGTGCACGCTGCGATGCCCATCTGGGGCATGTTTTTGATGATGGACCGCGTCCCACAGGATTGCGTTATTGCATCAACTCAGTCTCACTTAAATTTGAGCCAAAAGAAATTCAGGAGAACAAAGATGAATAAAAATATTGCCACATTTGCAGCCGGCTGCTTTTGGGGTGTTGAATCCAAACTGCGTGCTATTCCAGGCGTGATCGACACCGTGGTTGGTTACACGGGCGGCGAGGTTGAAAACCCAACTTACCGATTGGTATGCACAAACAGCACGGGTCATGCTGAAGCCGTTCAGGTGACGTTTGACAGCGAAAAAATTTCTTATCAGAGCCTGGTGGAAGCGTTCTTCAACCTGCATAACCCCACCACACGCAATCGACAAGGTCCTGACATTGGCAGCCAATACCGTTCGGCGATTTTTTATCATGATGATGGACAGCGCAAAATCGCGCAGGATATCGTGCGCAAGCTGGATGAGTCTGGCAAGTTTCGCAGCCCGATAGTGACCGAAATTTTGCCTGCAGGAGATTTTTACCAGGCAGAAGACTATCACCAACGCTATTACGAAAAGCAGGGTTTTCACAGAGTCTAAATTAATCTTCCCTGTTCAAGCCAAACGAGAGCAACCGCATGGTTCTCTCGTTTTTTCGTTCAAGTGCTTAGAAAATTACAAAATTTTTTCCTGGCAGGATTGACACATGAAAGCAGGTTGTTGGGTATAATTTAACCATGCCAAGAACAAATCAAATTTCACACGACAATATTGAAGATATCGAACGCCGGATTGCCATCCTGATCGATGGTGATAATGCCCAGGCCAGCCTGATTGAGCAAATCCTGGTGGAAGCCGGAAAGTATGGAAATGCCACCATTCGCCGCGTATATGGCGATTGGACCACGCCGAATATGAGCTCGTGGAAAGACATTCTCAACATCCACGCCTTTCAGCCCATCCAACAATTCCGCTACACTGTTGGCAAGAATGCCACCGACAGCGCTATGATCATTGATGCTATGGACATTCTGCATTCAGACCAGGTGGACGGGTTCTGTCTGGTTTCGAGCGACAGTGACTACACCCGCCTTGCCACTCGCATCCGCGAAAGCGGTTTGTTGGTGGTCGGCATTGGTGAGAAGAAAACACCACGTGCTTTTGTGAGCGCTTGTAACGTGTTTATCTACACCGAAAACCTCAGCCGACGAGGCAAAGGTGGTGCAAAAGGTTCAAGCAAGAAAACCAACAATTTGACCACTCAGGAGCGCGAACTGGTTGAGCTGGTGAGCCAGGCGATGGACATGGTAGGTCCAGACGATGACGGCTTCACTCGCCTCTCAGAAGTTGGCACCGCTCTACGAAGGATTGACCCAGGGTTTGACCCACGCAGCTATGGCACGCGCCAGCTCTCACAATTGATTAAAAGCAATCCCAACCAGTTTGAGATGCGCAAGATTGCCAATGGCGCGATCATCGAAATTCGCCTCAAAGATTAGCGGGAAAGTAAACTCAAGGTGCAGCTTTGGCTACACCTTTTACTATTAAAACCAAAACAAACATGGAAGGTGGCTGTGTTATTGTTTACCCCATCTGATCTTCAAACCATTCTACAGGCTGTGTCATTTGCAACACTTAAACACCATGGCCAGGTTCGAAAAGACCAGCAGCATTCCCCATATGCCACACATCCCATCCGGGTTGCACAAACCATCCTCGAGATTGGCGAAGTGAATGATCGCGCCCTTCTGGTTGCAGCCATTTTGCACGACACGATTGAGGACACTGGCACAAAAGCAGATGAAATCCTGGAAAAATTTGGAAAAGACGTTCTTGGCTTGGTGCTGGAAGTGACAGATAACAAATCTCTCGAGAAAATAGAACGCAAGCGTTTGCAGGTTGTGCACGCACCTCATTTATCCATTTCTGCAAAGATCATCAAATTAGGCGACAAACTGGTCAACTGTCATGATATGCTGGATTCACCGCCAGCAGATTGGTCGCTGACCAGGCGGCAAGATTACATCCAGTGGGCAGCAGATGTGGTGCATGGGATGCGGGGCGCCAATCACAACCTTGAAAGTACCTTCGACATCTTGCTTGCCGATGCAGAACAAACCCTCGGTTTTACAATTCAACCCTTCGAAACCATCCACCAGCGCCCATGGGCGCCATAACCACCGATCCCCATAGGAAGGAGACAACCTTGAACACCAGTTATCATGAGCCTGAGTTGACCGCACCAGTGAACCTGTGTGACGACAAAGGCAACCTGAATCCCAACGCGATTGGTTGGAGCCGAAAGCCCCTGCATCTCTGCAACCTGCGCGGTCATTGGCCCAGAAAAAAGCGCTGGAATTACTGGGCTATTGTCAGCCCCACTCACCTGTTTTCCGTCACCCTTTCCAATGTCGATTACATGGGGCTCCCCTTTATTTACATCCTGGATTTTGAAACCGGATCCTTTGCAGAAAAGACCCTGCTGAAGCCCCTTGCCGCGGGTATTGACCTCCCGCCCGAAGTTGAAGCAGATGTCATATATCAGGACCCCGCCATGCCCATCACCATGCACCAAACGGATGATGGTGTCCATCTGGAGGTCGCCTGCCCCGACCTGGACGACAAGCCCCTCATCGCAGACCTGGTGGTCCATCAACCCCAGGGGCATCAATCACTGAATGTCGTCATCCCCTGGTCTGAAAAAAAGTTCCAGTTCACAAGCAAACAAAATACGCTCCCTACTGAAGGCACAGTGACCTGGGGCGATCAGACCATTCATTTTTCAAAAGAAAACACCTTCGCCTGCCTCGATTTTGGGCGCGGCATCTGGCCTTTCGAATCCTTCTGGAACTGGTCCAGTTTTTCCACCCGCTTGCCTAATGGTCACACCGTTGGCGTCAACCTCGGTGCTGGTTGGACGGATGGCACTGGCATGAATGAAAACGGCTTGTGCGTGGATGGTGTGCTCACCAAGTTGAGCGAAGATATCGCCTTTGACTATGACACCAAGGATTTCATGGCACCCTGGCATCTGCACACAACTGCCACGGATCGGGTGGATTTGCAGTTCACGCCCTTCTATGAGCGCCAGGCAAAGACCGATGCCCTGCTGATCTACTCCGAAGTCCACCAAATGATCGGGCGATTCACCGGCATACTGCACACAGGCGACGGGGATCTGATCCAAATTCAGAATGCCATTGGGTGGGCAGAGGACCATCACGCTCGCTGGTAATTCAACATTCTAAAGGAATTTAGACTCAGACCCTGTTAATCGTGCATTCGAGGTAAACAGGGTCTGATGTGATTTAAGTCGTATGCAAATTTAGCTACCACTGGTAGGATGAAAATTAGAACCAACAAAACATTTGCCCCTTTCAACGGATGACAGGCAAGAAACGGACGAAAATCAGAATGATCACTGTCCTCAGATAAAAAGCTTTGGCAATTGAAAACAAAATATTTTTCCAGAAGGGACCCCCACATTATGATTGAAGAAGTATTCTCGCTTACAAAAAGCACCGAAAGAACCGTTGATAAAGTCATTCAGGATGACAACCTGGATTATATTCACATGCGTTTCAACAGAGATGAAGGCCTTCCACTCCATTTATCAAACTCCAACGTTTATATGACTGTTTTAAAGGGAACCTTATCCATTGGGCTCAATGATCAGGACGTAACACCCTATGCTGCAGGAACACTGTTAAAAATCCCCTTTCATACAAAGATGAATGTGCGCAACTTACACGACGAATTACTGGAATTGATCGTGGTCAAAGCCCCTGCACCAAGAAATTACCAAGCTTGATTAGATTTCTTTACCGGAAATTGATCTTAACCTGAATATATTTTGCTTGTAATTGACAAAATCGCTGTAAGATTGAATTTTCAGGCATCTTCAGGTCAAAAGACAAAGACATGGCTTTGATCACATGCAAAGTCAGGTCATGATATTTACTTTATTCACCAGTTACTAATGAAATTCTGGTTGATACCTCCCTCACATCACACCAAAGATAATCCGGCTGGTTACGAGTAAAATTAGGTTGTGATTTACATCTACCAAGTGAGCCCTCATGATCGATCATAATGATGTGGACAACCTTCCCCTGTTCAAATCCCTGAACGCAAAAACGCGCGCAGCAATTGCCCAGTCTGCTTTTCAGCGCGATCTGCCAGCGGGACATTCGCTTGTGATTGAAGGAATGCCGGCGGAGTTTGGCTATTTTATCCTCAGGGGTCATGTGCGCGTCCTTCGGATGAGCATGGACGGCAGAGTCCAGGTGATGGCGCGACTCGGCGAAGGTTCACCCCTCAACTTCATCTCCCTCCTGGTTGATGACAGACACAACCGAGCCTCTATTGAAACCCTGACCCCTGTGCGACTGCTCACACTTGATGCTGCAGCCTTTGACCGACTGCTCACAACCTATCCCGATTTTTCTGCTTTGCTTTTACGATCATTTGCCCAACGCATCGCACATATGTCAGACCTAGCTGCAAACCTCTCGCTGTATACCGTCCGCGCCCGCCTGGCACAATTCCTGATGTCTCTTGCCGACCAGCCCCCCATCGCAGGCGGCTGGACCCAGGACGAAATCGCCGCACAAATCGGGACGGTGCGTGATGTGGTGGGGCGCCTCCTGCGTGAATTTGAAACTGAAGGGTTGATTACACGCCACCGCCAAAAGATCACGCTTTTAGATCGTGGGAAACTGGAAATGACCGCCAACGGACAGGACGCCTGATCCCCGCTATCACTGAGTTGTTGACAGTGAAGTGACTTAAGTCGTAGCATCCTCACCCAGCCTCTGATAAGATTCAACTGTAAATGATCAAGGATTTGAATGGACACGAATAGAAACCCGGAAATCAACACCAATTTGTGTGACAATTGCGGCATTTGTGTGGAAAACTGCACTGAAAACGCCCTGCACCTTGAGAAGCAAGGCCCAGTCTTCAACAGCCCAAACACATGCACCTATTGCGCCATCTGTGAAGAAATCTGTCCGCTTCACGCCATCCGCGTGCCATATACTGTATCCTGGAAAGCCTGAAGAATATAAATTATCAACTCAAATGGAGGACAAATGAGCGAACATATCAACAATGTTAGTCAAAGAAAAGAAGCCATGAAGGACGTTATCCGGCGCCTGCATGCCGGCGAAACCGTTGAAGATCTGCAAAAGGAATTTGGCGATGTCATTCGCGGCGCGACCGCATCCGATATCGCTGAAGCCGAACGCGCCATGATCGGTGAAGGCGTGTCTGTTGGCGAAATTCAGCGCTTGTGCGACCTGCACGTGGCTGTCTTCCGCGAGTCGCTTGATGAGGAACCCGCCCCCGAATCATTACCAGGACATCCCATCTTTACCTTCAGAATGGAAAACGAGGTTACCATACGCCTCCTGGAAGCCATGGAAGACTCCCTTGAAAATTGGGACAACGGAGATCAAAGTGAGCTGACATCCCTGCGGCTGCAGGCTGAAAACCTGGGCGCAATCGAAAAACATTATTCACGCAAAGAAAACTTGCTTTTTCCCTATCTGGAAGCCAAAGGCTTTCAGGGTCCTTCAGCCGTAATGTGGGGTGTGGATAACGATATCCGCGCCGAGATCAAGCAGTTTAAAGAAACCATCACAGGTGAAGATGCCGACGTGGATGATGCCGTGCTGCAGTTCACAAAACTGGCACTGGATATCCGTGAAATGATCTACAAAGAAGAAAGAATTCTCTTCCCTGAAGCGTTAGCAAAACTCTCAGAAAATGAATGGGCTGAAATTAGAGCCCAGGAAGAGGAAATCGGCTATTTCAACGTAACACCGCGCGACACCTGGAAACCCCAAGAGGAAACTGAGCCAGCAACTCAGCCGCAGCAAGCTCAACCCCAGGGGTTGATTCAAACCCAGGGACTGATTCCGCTGGCTACAGGCGCGCTCACTCAGGACCAGATCAACCTGATGCTCACCCACCTGCCTGTGGACATAACCTTTGTGGACGAAAATGACCGGGTGCGCTATTTCACCCAGGGCAAAGAGCGCATTTTTGATCGCTCTGCTGCCATCATTGGACGCGAGGTGACCATGTGCCACCCGCCCCAAAGCGTCCATAAAGTTGTCATCATCCTCGAAGATTTCCGTTCTGGCAAGCGTGACGTGGCTGAATTCTGGATCCAGTCTGGTGACCAGTTTATTCATATTCGCTATTTTGCCCTGCGTGATGCGAAGGGTGAATACAAAGGCTGCATTGAAGTATCACAAAATGTAACAGGGATCCGCGCCTTGCAAGGCGAAAAACGGCTGCTGGATGATGCCCCGGGTTATGATGATTAGGTATTGGAACTAACTGAGACAAAAACACAGGGACGGCCTGTTTTTACAAGCCGTCCCGCTTCTTTTGCTAACGAATCCGCATCATTTCTGCGTTCGATCGATATCCAACCGAAGAGTCACAACCTTGAAAGGCGTGAATATCAGGCTGATCTGCCCATCCAACACTTCCAGTTCAGATTGCACCTGTTCAAGCATATCCGTCTGGTAAGCTGCTTTCACAGGCAGGGTGGTATGAACAATCGCCGGAGTGTGGGTGCCCATCGACTCGTATAAGCGCAGCACAATCTGTCCGGTCGTTCGCCCTTCCGCAGGCTTGACCGTTTCCAGGATGATATTGGGTTGGTCAACCTCAAACAGGGTTCTGCTGCCGGACCAGCCTGGCAGCATCAGCGGTGCTGTGTTCAGCTGGTATCCCTGCCGTACCAGGTCAGAGTCGATCAAGGGCGTATTCCAGAAGTAGAAGGCATAGGTGAATTCCTGATGGCCAAGGTCAGCATGCATATCCGGCGCCAGGGCGGATTTGAGCAGTGTCAAGTTGATGCTGTTCTCCAGTACATCCACGCCGTATTTCGAGTCATTCAGAACAGCAAAGCCGCGCTCTGCCTCTGCCAGGGCAGTCCATTTGTGATTGGATACCTCAAATTGATCCCGATCAATCTGGCGTGAACGGTGGGTCGGCCGCTCCAGGTGCCCAAATTGGATTTCGTGCAGTGCCTGCCTGGAACGATATCGCACCGGGAAATCCACCTTGAGGAGCTTATGCCGTTCCTGCCAATCAATCACGGTGTGAAAATCCATCCTGCGGCTGTCTCGCCGCAGGGTGATCGTCTGGGTCATCTCAGAGTTGTTCAATTTCCGCCTGACCACCAGCTGCCCAAACAAAGGTCCTTCAGCGCTCACTGCAATCTCAGCACTTTCAGGCAGGTCCACAGGGCGCATGCGGTACATGCTGTCAATATCCCAGGCGTCAAATGCACTCGGGATATCCTGATACATCCGCAGGCTGTTGCAAAGACCAGCCGTCAGCTCCTGCATGTTTTGCTTATCAAAAATGCTGACGATTTCCCCAAATTCATTAAATTCAACCCGCACAAGGGCATTTTCCAACCGGTCTGGCTTGGCAATCATCGTATTATCAGGATAAACCGGCTTTCCAGCTGTGAAGCTTGACCAACCACAAGCCGGAAGGTCAACTTCAGCAAAGACTTCTTTCCCGTTTTTCTGCGTCAGCAGTGCCTGCCCCGTTTCTGTCGACAGTCCATCCATACCCTCCGGAAGCACCACCAGCGCCCTGCGCTCCCACGAGAGCGAGTTGAATAATGTGATACCCTCTTCTGATTGCCGTAAGCCGGCTGCAGCCCGTTCGGTCACTTCTGTGGCGCTTTCGATCACGCTCGAAAGTTGTTCCTCAGCCTCTTCATACACGCGCTGAATGGAAGAACCAGGCAGAATGTCATGAAACTGGTTCAATAAGACCGTCTTCCAGGCGGCGTCCCAGCGTTCATAGGGGAATTCAAAGCCGTCCAAAAGCATGGCAGAAACACCCCACAGCTCCATCTCGCGCAGTGCAAACTCACAATAGCGGTTGAGCGCTTTAGTGCGCGCCTGCGAGGTGTAGGTGCCGCGGTGCGCCTGGAAATAGAGCTCACCCACATAGCGCGCCTCCGGCCAGCCAGCTGCTTCCTGCTCAAGAAAATAGGTAATGGGCGCTTCAATGCGGAACCTGGGCGCACCTTCCAGGTTTTCTTGCCGGCGCGCATATTCCAGGTGTTCCCGGGTTGGTCCGCCGCCGCCATCCCCATGCCCAAAAGGAAACAATCGGGTGGAGAAGCCATCTTTTTGGACGCGATCCTTCCAGCGCGAGATCACACTGGAGGGCTTGGTTTCGCTGTTGTAATCATTATGAAAATGTGCCATCACTTCAGAGCCATCAATCCCCTCCCAAATAAACGTGTTATATGGGAAAGGTTCCCCGCCATGGTAAGCCCAGAAGATCTTTTGGGTGGAGAAAAACCGTACGCCGCAGCCACGCATAATTTGAGGGAGCGCACCAGAATAGCCAAAGACGTCTGGCAGCCACAGGAACTGGCAATCCACGCCAAATTCATCCCGGTAAAAGCGCTTGCCGTGGATCAACTGGCGGATCAGGCTCTCGCCGCTGGTCAGATTGGTGTCCGGTTCAACCCAGGCTGCCCCGTCTGGCACCCATTGACCCCGTTCCACTGCCGCCAGGATCTTTTCATAAAGGTCTGGATACTTCGCCTTTATCATGGCATATAACTGCGGTTGGCTCTGTAAGAATTTGAATTCAGGGTAATGTGCCATCAACCCCAGCTGCGTGCTGAAAGTGCGCACGCACTTGCGCTCAGTTTCTGCCAGGGGCCACAGCCACGCCACATCAATATGTGCGTGGCCAAAACCGATCATCTCAGGTGTGGTATCGCCATTTTTCTTCTGTAAAAGCGGCTTCAGCCGATCTCGAGCTGATTGCAGGGTCTGCAGCATCTCCGCACGCGGCAGTTCAAAATCAGCAATCAAGGTGAAATCCTTCAATCCTTCGTCAATTTCCATCACTCGCAGAGAATCGAGATCTAAATTTTCCCGCAGATCCCACAGAGTCTCAACATCCATCATCAATTGGAAGGCTGTTTCCTGCCAGATGCCAAAATGACTCTCACCCAATTTGCACTGTGCCGCTGGGGGTTCAGGCACGGTCTCCCGGTCCGGTGGGGTTGGCCCCGAACGCTCTTCTCGCGGCCCGTGTCCGGCATAGGCTTCCAGTACAACTGAATAGGCTTGCCCGGGCACAGCACTCTCTGTCAGGAGGATAAAATGGTGAAATTCATCCACCGCACCAGCGAAATCGCCATTGATATACACCGCCGATTCCGCGCCCACATCCATCACCAAAGCGATCCTCTCGCCAGAAAGTTCTTCAGGCAGCCTGAACTCACCGCGGAACCAACCATATTCCCACTTGGCACCCCACCCAGTGCCGGGTTGAAGAGGTGTAAAGGAGAGCTTTTCCACCGCCTCAGCACACTGATATTGTGCCATCGTGAACGCTGCTTGCACCGGAATAGTGCCCACCCTCCGGTAAAGGTGTTTTGGCAGTTCTTCGCGCCACGCCATGATTCGATGGCGCCACTCTAAAGTTAGGGACATGACCATTCCTTCACTAAAATTTGAATGGCTGATTGGGTCGAAATCCAAAACAAAACCTCATCCGATCAGCCGCTCTCAGATACCGATCTCTTTTGATTTTAACCGATATCTGCGAGAGGTTCACATCATTGTTATGAACTGCTCCCTGATCCATTCGGGATCAATCATTTGTCGTAGACAGGGTGATTCCGGATGAATATTTCGATATAATGAAATCAACCCACAGAAACAAAAGGTGATCGTATGCCACAGTTTACCCCTGGTCTCACACTCGCTCACAAATTTTTCACTGAAGCAATCCAGCCCCTCATGGACAATCATTTTCCCCATCTGCCCTATTCGGCTGCCCGGCTGGATTGGGGATCGGACACCCTGGGATTCGATACGCCCATGTCCATGGATCACGGGTGGGGGCCAAGGATGACGATTTTTCTCTCTGAAGCCGATTTTTCCGCAATGGAGCAAGACCTAAATGGTTTCTTCGCCTATCATCTTCCCTTCTCTGTCCAGGGCTTCCCCATCCATTTTGATGAACCTTATGCGAACGGCGGAAGGATGCAGGCAAAGACCACCTACCCCATCCATCACATGATCACCATTACCACGCCGGAAAAGTTCTTTGCAGAATACATCGGCGTTGAAATCCACCAGACAATTTCACCCCTCGACTGGCTGACGATTCCACAGCAGCGGTTGCTGACCGTTCGCAAAGGGCAAATCTATCATGATGGGCTGAACGTGCTAACCAAGACACAAAAGCAGCTCAACTGGTATCCCCACGATCTATGGCTCTATCTGATGGCGAGTCAGTGGCAGCGCATCGATCAAGAAGAGCCATTTATGGGTCATACGGGCAGCGTGGACGATGATTTAGGATCGCGCCTTATTGCGTCCCGCTTGATCAGGGATGTGATGAAGCTGGTATTCCTGATCGAAAGACAGTACGCGCCTTATTCCAAGTGGTTTGGCACCGCCTTCCAGCAGCTCAACCATTCAGCATCTCTGTCACCCCTTTTCGAAGCCATCTTGGATAGCCAGGATTGGAAAACCCGGGAATCCCACTTTTCTGAAGTTTACCGAATTTTGATTGACGCGCACAACGCGCTTGAGATCACCCCGCCTATCTCACCAGACATCACCAATTTTCATGGTCGTCCCTTTCTCGTGCCGCACTCCGCCCGATTCGTCCAGGCGCTGCAGGCTCAGATTCAAGAGCCAGAAATCTTGAAATTACCCCCATCCATAGGAAGCATCGACCAAATCGTTGATAATACCGATATGCTGGAAAATCTTGCACTCAGTAAAAGGATTACCGCTATTTATCAAGATTCGGATTGATTGATCACACAAAACCGCCTCTCGATAAAAGGCATCAGGAGGCGGTTGTATCCAAAGAATTACGAGACCTAATCCCCAAACTTTGTCCCCACCAGGCGAGCGCTGGTGATCCAGGGGTGATCCATGGGAACGGGTTTATCCTGACCCACCACTTCCGCCAGATCGACACGCACTGCCTGACCGCCCGCAGAAGCAATCATCTTGCCAAATTCGCCGGCTGCCACACTCTCTGCCGCCTCAGTTCCCAGGCAAGTGGCTAAGATTCGATCTCCTGATGAAGGCGTGCCGCCCCTGAGTAGATAACCGAGGATGGTGATTCTGCTCTCAATGCCGGTAATCTCTTCCAGCTGGTTTGCCAGCAGCAGAGTCTGTCCCGAATACTGCTTTCGAAGCGCCATCAAGCGCTCTTTCTTGCTTTTTAAGCCCTCCTCACCCTCCGCCTGGTTTTTCCGATCCAGTTTCAATGACCGTTCAAAGAATGCCACCAGCTCAGCTGAATGTGCTCCCTCTGCCACAGCAATAATCGAAAACCGTTTCCCGGCTTTACTGCGATCCAGGATTGCCTCCGAGATCTTCTCAATGCTGTAAGGAATCTCCGGCAAAAGGATCACGTCCGAGCCAGAAGCAAGCCCCGCACCAAGCGTCAGCCAGCCCACTTCCCGTCCCATAATTTCAACAATAATGATGCGATGGTTGCTGTTCGCTGTGCTGTGCAGGCGATCAATCGCCTCCGTTGCAATCATGCGCGCTGTGTCAAACCCGATCGTGACATCCGTTTTCGGCACGTCATTATGCGCCGATTTGGGCAGCGTCAGGATATTTAACCCCGCTTCTGCCAATCGTAACGCTGCTTTTTGTGTTTCCTGTCCGCCAATACACACCAGGGCATCCAGCTTGTTCTCCTGGTAGACCTCTACCGCCAAGTCGGTCTTATCCACAAGGTTGCCATCTTCCTCAATGGCATAGGGCACATCGCGGCTGGTACCCAGAACGGTTCCGCCAGCCGTGAGGATATTCGAGAGCGCATTTCCACCCAGGTCAACAACCTTGTTCTGCAATAAACCCTGGAATCCATCTCTGAACCCGATCAAACCCATGCCGTAATACCCCTGCAGCGCCTTCCCAAAACCCCTGATGGTGGCATTCAACCCTGGGGCATCGCTGCCAGCCGTTAATATCCCGATTTTCTTTGCCATATATCGCTTCCTTCCTGAGAGACGCTGTACACTTCAATTATACTCATAACCCAAATTCATTTAGCTAAAGGTCCATCATAGTCAATTCGTGTTGATGCATACTGGATTGCAAAACGGACAAGTGCTTTTGTCTGCCTGACCAATTCGGGGTTCGATGGCTCATAATATTTTTGATATTGATTCGGCCTGGCGTTCAAAGCATCATTAATTAACGGAATCCAACGCTCACCAAGAGTGTCTTTTGCCCATTCAGCTGCCAGAGGCTTCGATCCAACCCTGCCAGTCGACAGTGAGTGCATCATTCGACAATACATCAGAACGGTGAAAAACTGCGCCCAATAGTTATCCAGTAGATATTTCCCTTCCAGAATTTCATTTCCCCATGATTCCATCGTATGTCTGATTTCATTCTTCAATTTGCCCACAGGAACAACTGGGATCCACGTCTCAGGGGCTGGTCCTGCCAACCCTATACCATGCTCTCGCAATACCCAGCGATTGACCAGGGTGTTATCGTGAGTCGATCTCTCAAATGTCAAACTACCATTATCAAGATACCAGACGGGCTCATCTGTGCGACTGTTGTCCGCCAGGACATCTCTTGGAAAGTATGAGCCTTCCAGGTGATGGGCATAGTATGAATCAATTGCAAACACCCGGGTATGCACCTGTGTTAATTCTGTCAGCTCTTCAGCAGTCAAATCATGATCAATCACTACATTGAAATCAACATCGCTGAAGGAATCCCAGCCGCCATGCGCGTATGAGCCGCCCAGGTAAGCGCCAAGAAAATTGGAGCCCAGTACCTCACTGACGCCTGCTAATAATATTTCTAACACCTGGTTCAATTC
>DIXG01000030.1 GCA_002436005.1 Anaerolineaceae bacterium UBA6086
GCGCCAATATCCAGAAAGCGAGTCTGGAGGGCTGCTTTTTCTGCTCTGATGATGCTCAGGTTGGCGGCGTATAAACCGGTTAAAGCCGGTGCCAGATCCCAGCTGGCATAGGGACAAGAAACCTGGTCTTCCAGCATCTGGTTCAATTCAAGGTTGTCCAGCCCACCAACCTGCTGGGTGATAAAAACACCGCCCGGTTTCAGGATGAAATAGATTTCTTCAGGAACGAAGCTGTCATGGCGGTTGAGGATCAGGTCGAAATGATTTTCAGGAAAGGGCAGGGCTTCACCCTCCTGCAGCATGTGGCGTTTGACGCCCAAAGGCGACAGGCGTGTGTCGGCAATTGCCTGGTTGGGTGGATAGCTTTCTGTGGCGTGGGTGTCTTCTGGCAGCGGGGCAAGGGAAGCCAGGAATTCACCGCCGCCTGTGCCCATATCCAGCAGGTGAGTTGTGGAGGGCAGGTGAGACCTGACAATCTCTGCAAAGTCCCAGGGTGGATCCTGCTGCGCCATACGCCCATCCAGCCAGGAAAAATCCCAGCCGGTAAAATCAGCGTCTTTGGCTTCCTGGATTAGCTGCTCGAATCGATCTTGATTTAGAATTTGCATTTCATCTCATCTTTGGTCTGTGATGCAGGGTTCAATCGGATTGTGATTTCAGACAATAGGCTGTCCTGTTGAAATAACGATATTAACCCTTCACTCAACCAACAATTATAAGTTGAATTTTTGAATTGTCAGGAGGAATCCTGGTTTTGCTCTGATACCTCTGATGCGATAGAATTAGATCATGACAATCATTGTTGATGGGCACAACCTGGTGCCACAAATTGGCGGACTTTCGCTGTCTGATCCGGATGATGAGGAAAAACTGATCCGGATACTGCAGGAGTATGCTCGCCTGCGGCAAAAGAAGGTGGAAGTTTATTTTGACCGCGCGCTGGTGGGGCGGGCGGGTGAGCGGCGATTTGGAAGCGTGCGGGCAATTTTTGTGCGCGAGGGAATCACGGCGGATGAAGCGATCATGGACCGTTTGCGCCAGCTGGGCAAGCGCGCCCGGAATTATACTGTGGTCAGCACGGACCGGCAGGTGCAGCAGGCGGCGCGTGGGGCGCATGCGGCTGTGATCTCGTCGAAGGAATTTGCCGCAGCGTGGCAGACATTGATCTCGCAAGAGCCCGAGCTGGACCCCCGCAGCCGACTTCTCTCTGAGGAGGAACTGGCAGATTGGGAGCAGCTATTCAAGCGCGGGCACCCACCTGCTGGAGGAGAAAATTAATCGTACAAAACAGGTAAAATTTGTAAACTATTATCTGAAATTAATGCAAGACCCCTTTAAATTAAGTAGATTTATATGCAAGACACAATCTTTTATTGGTATTGGGTGTGTCTGCCACCAGTAAATCTGATGGACTTGAAGTTCGGATAGGTGATAATGGTGGTTTCCTCCCTGAGATTGCCTGGCATGTCCCCCCCGTGCCAGGCAGTTTGTTATCCCAAGGAAGCCTCTCCCAAAGCTTGTCCAGTGGGTTCTCGGCTGGGTTATGACTGGGCTATAATGATTGTGTTGTTTAAACAGGACGTATCACCTTGATTAAATAAAGATGGAAGAACAAATGAAAAAAGACACGGATCTTTCTGGTAAAAAATTACTCACCGTTTTAGCCCATCCAGATGACGAAACTTTTGGCATGGGCGGTACGCTGGCGCGGTATGCCAGGCAGGGAGTCGATGTGCACCTGGTGTGTGCCACTCGGGGTGAGGTGGGGGAGATTGACCCGCATTACAAGGAAACGATCAAGAGCGCTGCCTGCCTGCGCACCCAGGAACTGCGCTGTGCATTGGACGTGCTGGGCGTGAGGAATCTGCACTTTTTAAACTATCGCGATTCGGGCATGCCCGGGTCAGAGGCAAATCATCACCCCAACGCGCTGGCTGCCCAACCGGTGGATAAGGTTGCTGAAGAAGTGGCGCATCTGATTCGACAGGTCAGACCGGAGGTTGTGGTGACCTTTGATCCGATTGGCGGCTATCGCCATCCGGACCACATCGCCATCCAAAGGGCGACTGTCCTGGCATTTGAGCTGGCAGCAAGCCCTGCTTTTGACGATCCGGAAGGGCTCCCACCTTTTCAGCCTGAGAAGCTCTATTTTCACCTGATTGAGCGCACTTTTTTGCGGGGCGTAGTGTGGGTGCTGCGTCTGCTGGGCAAAAATCCGCGTGAATTAGGACGCAATAAGGACATTGACCTAGTGGCGATCACCGATGTGGATTTCCCGACCCATGTGAAAATCGACATTCGCCCGGTCAGGAAGGTTCAGCAGGAAGCTGCTGCGTGCCATGCCAGCCAGGGCGGTGCGGAGATGAACAAGGGCTTTCGCGGCTTTGTCGCCCGGTTGTTTGGCGGGCACCACGAAACCTATATGCAGGCATATCCGGAACCTGAACAGGGCGCAAAGATGAAGCGGGATTTGTTTGATTAATCGGTGGGGAAGCGTTGGGGACTTCTTAGTGTCGCCCCCCCCCATTATTCAGTTGGGTTGTGGAGAATCTGTTAGAACGCCTTTCATTTGATCAAGTTTGCTTAAACATAAAATCCCGAGGTTGTTTTCAACCCCGGGATGGTTTTTGTTCTGTGATCGGCGTCAGGCTGGTATATCTGATCCTTTTTCCTGAGAAACTCCCACAACCTCAAACTGCAGTCCATCTGCTCCCCTGGTAATTCTGACGGTATCGCCTTCGCCAATCTCTCCGCTAACCACCTTCAATGCCAGCGGGTCCTGCACCTCGCGCTGGATGGTGCGTTTGAGGGGGCGGGCGCCAAAGTCGGGGTCATAGCCCTTTTCTGCCAGGTATTCCCGCGCCGAGCGATCCACTTCCAATTTCAGATCACGCTGCAGCATCAGTTCAGCCACGCGCTGCAGCTGGATATCCACAATCTCCGCCAGGTTTTCTTTGGTGAGGGGGTGGAAGATCACGATTTCATCCACCCGGTTGAGGAATTCAGGCCTGAAATGCGCCTGAAGCAGGCGATTGATCTGATCACGCGAGACCTCTCTAATCTGAGATTTGTCCTCCACGGTGCTGAGCCACAGCTCACTGCCCAGGTTGCTGGTCATGATCACGACCGTGTTGCGGAAGTCCACGGTGCGTCCCTGTCCATCGGTCAGGCGGCCGTCATCCAAAAGCTGGAGGAGGGCATTGAAAACCTCCGCATGGGCTTTTTCGATCTCATCAAACAGCACCACGCTGTAGGGGCGCCGCCGCACAGCCTCGGTGAGCTGTCCGCCCTCTTCAAAGCCGACGTAACCGGGCGGCGCACCAAACAGGCGGCTGACGGTATGTTTTTCCTGGTATTCACTCATGTCGATGCGCACCATGGCATCTTCATCGTTGAAGAGGAAGGCTGCCAGTGCTCTTGCCAGCTCGGTTTTACCTACACCGGTGGGACCGAGGAAGATGAAGGACCCAATCGGTCGGTTGGGGTCCTGCAGACCAGCCCGTGCCCGCCTGACAGCATTTGAGACCACATCCACAGCCTCTTCCTGTCCGACAATGCGCTCGTGCAGGCGTTCTTCCATCTGCATCAGTTTCTGCATTTCGCCTTCCAGCAAGCGCGAGACAGGGATCCCGGTCCAGTTGGCAACCACCTCGGCGATTTCCTCTGCATCCACCTCTTCTTTGAGAAGTGGGCTGTCTTCCTGGAGCGCTTTGAGCCGTTTTTCAGCTTCATTCAGGTTTTTTTGCAGTTCGGTCATTGTGCCAAAACGCAGGCGGGCTGCTTTTTCAAGGTCTGCCTGGCGCTCTGCCTGTTCAATTTGCGTTTCTGTCTCATCCATCTGTTCTTTCAGATCGCGGATCTCGAGGATGGCATCTTTTTCCACCTGCCAGCGGGTTTGCAGTTCCCGAGCCTGTTCCTTCAAATCCGCCAGGTCTTTTTCGATGCTCGCCAACCGCTCCTTTGAAGCTTTATCCTTTTCCATCTGAAGCGCCTGACGCTCAATTTCGAGCTGCATGATGGCGCGATCGACCTCGTCCAACTGCTGTGGCTTGGAATCAATTTCCGTGCGCAGGCGTGCGGCAGCCTCATCGATCAGGTCGATGGCTTTATCCGGCAGGAAGCGGTCGGCGATATAGCGGAGCGAAAGGGTGGCGGCTGCGATCACGGCAGGGTCGGTGATGCGTACACCATGATGTACCTCATAGCGCTGCTTCAGTCCGCGCAAAATGCTGATCGTATCTTCGACGGAAGGCTCCGTGAGGAAAACTGGCTGGAAGCGCCTTTCCAGGGCGGCGTCCTTCTCCACATATTTGCGATACTCATCCAGGGTGGTGGCGCCAATCATATGCAGTTCGCCACGAGCCAGCATTGGTTTGAGCATGTTGCCGGCATCCACAGCGCCTTCTGCCGCGCCAGCGCCTACGACGGTGTGCATTTCATCCACAAAGAGCAGGATTTCTCCCTCTGAGTCTACAATCTCTTTTAGAACGGCTTTAAGGCGTTCCTCAAATTCGCCGCGAAATTTGGCACCGGCGATCAGAGAACCAATATCCAGGGCGATGATCTTTTTGTTCTTCAAGCCGTCTGGCACATCACCGTTGACAATGCGCTGCGCCAGCCCTTCGACCACGGCAGTCTTTCCGACGCCAGGTTCGCCAATCAGGGCAGGGTTGTTTTTCGTGCGGCGCGAGAGGATTTGCACAATGCGGCGGATCTCCTGGTCTCGCCCGATGACGGGGTCCAGCTTACCGGTGCGCGCCAGAGCAGTCAGATCGCGCCCATATTTCACCAGCGCCTCATAGGTGGTTTCCGGGTTTTGCGAGGTGACACGCTGGGTGCCGCGCACTTCTTTTAGCGCAGCCAGGATGGCGTCCTTGGTCAGCCCATATTCTGAAAGGCGCTTACCTTCGCTGCTCTCTGAAAGACCCAGCAGGAGGTGTTCGGCAGAGATATACTCATCCGACATCCCCTTCGCGTAGCGCTCTGCTGCGCTGGTCACATCTGCAGTCTGTTTCGAAAGCCCGGGCTGCCCCGTGCCACCGCCATAGACCTTCGGGCGTTTTTCCAAATCCTTTTGCACTTCTTCGCGGAGCGCTATCGGGCTGCCAGCAACCCGGGTGACGATGGCAGGCACCACACCACGGTCCTGGTTCAGCAATGCTAATAGCAGGTGGGCTGGTTCAATGGTTTGGTGTTGTAAGTCAGCTGCAAGCGACTGTGCCTGGACCAGTGCTTGTTGGGCTTTTTCTGTAAATTTATTTAAATCCATACGTTCTCTTCTCCATCAATCTGTTTTGTTACGTATCTTCAATCTATGATGACATTGTTCAAATAACTCAATGAATATCCGTTTTTATATTGCCCCTTCATTTTATGGGATGGATGTTTGAGATCTATTAATGAAATATCAGATAATTGCTAACAAGGGGTTGAGGCGCATAAGGGGGTTGGTTTGGCTTCGTTTTTCCGGCGGCTTTGGGTGTATGGGATAATTTGTTGGGATAATTTGTTTGACATCATCGGTAAAACTCATTAAACTAAGATAGAATATAATAGTAATTAAACAGGCATGATGATGCATATACCATCCATACATAAGGAGGTACGATGGCTGCACCTAAATTTCAAGTTACCATGCGTTCAGGGCCCACGCCCGGGAAAATCTATCCCATTGACCTGGAAGATGTTCGATTGGGACGGGACCTTTCCAACAATATCTCAATCAGTGATCCGGAAGTTTCGCGACATCATGCGAGATTTTTCATCCAAAACGATAATGTCTTTGTGGAAGATCTGGGCTCCACCAACGGTACATTTTTGAATGGCGAACGGATTTCGACGCCTCAGCAATTACGGTCGGGCGATGTCGTCACCTTTGGTGAGAATATTGTTATGGTTTATGAGAAGATTGTCTTCGATACGGACGCGACGGTGGTTGGCGCAGCGCCTGTCTACCAGGAGCCAACGCCAGCGCCACAACCTTACCAGGCACCCCCAGAGGGAATTTCCTATCCTCAACCCGAATTTCCAGCAGAGGTCCCGATGGAACGGCAACCGGAACCATCAGTCGTTCAACCTGAAAAAACTAAAAAGCGCGGTATGCCTAATTGGATGCTGGTGCTGCTGATCGCTATTGTGGTGTTAGTCTGTGTGATCGCAGTGACCCTGTACTTCATGCCCGCTTCATGGTGGTGCGCCATCACCTTTGATATGCTGGCGGGCTGCCCCATTCCTTAGCAGCCGAACCTACAAATTTTGATCCCGGAGTGAGAATTCTCCGGGATTCTTGCTTTAGCGCAATAAATCTATTTGATTGAAGGAGAGAATATGACCGAATCTTTCGATGAAGGCGTGGTCGGATTGGAAAAACCGAAAAAGAAGATCCCAACCTGGCTGGTGATTGTCATTATTTTGGGCTTAACCTTTGCGATTTGTTTTTGCTGCATCGCGGTCGTAGTGATCGTTTCGCTGCTGATGCTCGCCCCCCAGGGGAATCTGCAGGATTTCTTGTTTTTGATCCTGCCGATGATCTAAAAACCGCATTGTAGACATCCCATTTTGGCTGCAAACCCAGAATGTGGAAAGTTAGTCAGCAAGTCTGGCTGTCGGATCATTCATAAGTGAGACAGGGTTTTCATCTGCTGTGCCGCACCTTCTGCATCCCCTGAGAGGATGGTTTTAACGCGCAGGGCAGGGTTCTGCCCTGCCAAACCGACTGAGCGAGGTTGGGGGCGATGCATGGTTGCACAGGGTGGTTTGTATTGGAGAAATCACCCACCGCTTGAGTGGCTGATAAAGGGTATTCAGGCGGCCTGAACCCTCTCGATTAATAAAATTAATATTTTCCAGAGGTATGATAAGAGAGATCGGATAGCCTGCCCACGACGAAGGGGTTGGGCTTGTGACGTGTGCTATAATGAAAATTTGTGAAATGAAGAAACTAAATCCATTACCAAGGCAATTTTGTTTATGTTTAAAAAGATAAAATCGCTTTTCGGTGGTGATCCTCACCAGCGGAAAGTGGAAGCACTGAGCAGTATTGTTGATGAGATCAATGCGCTTGAACCGACCTATGAAGCGCTGAGTGATGAAGCACTGGCAGGGAAAACGGCAGAGTTTCGCTCGCGCCTCGCGGACGGTGAGACGCTGGATGACCTGCTGGTGGAGGCATTTGCGGCTGTGCGTGAGGCGAGCAAACGTACCCTGGGGCAGCGCCATTATGACGTACAGCTGATCACGGGGATCACCTTGCACCGTGGGGAGATCGCTGAGATGAGAACTGGCGAAGGCAAGACGCTGGCTGCCACGCTGCCGCTCTACCTGAACGCGCTAACAGGGCGGGGAACCCACCTGGTGACGGTCAACGATTACCTGGCGCGCCGTGACGGCCGCTGGATGGGTAAGATTTACCGTTTTCTTGGCCTTTCTGTAGGCATCCTGCAAATGGCTGCCCGCACCGACCACGGTAAAACGGCGTTTCTCTATGATCCCGATCAGCGTTCGCCGATTGAAGAACAGGATCAGCTTCGCCAGGTCAATCGCCAGCTGGCATACGGGGCAGATATCACCTACGGCACCAATAACGAGTTCGGTTTTGATTACTTGCGAGATAACCTGGCAAGGGCGAAACAAGAACGTGTGCAGCGGGGCCACTATTTTGCCATCATTGATGAGGTTGACAACATCCTGATCGATGAAGCGCGCACCCCGTTGATCATTTCAGGTCCATCCCATGAGGATTCTGAGTGGTATGTGCGAATGGCACAAATTGTCAAACAGCTCCTGCCAGAGGATTATGAGGTCAGCGAAAAAGATCACACGGTCACGCTTTCCGAGATCGGCCTGGCACATGTGGAAGAATTGCTGAATATGCCCCTCAGCGACCCGGAGCGGCCTGAAGATATTACACCTGAACAGGCACGCCTGCTCGGTTTCCTGGAGCAAGCGTTACGGGCGGAGTTCCTTTTTCATCGCAATAAGGAATACATTGTCCAGAACGGTGAAGTTGTGATTGTGGACGAATTTACAGGTCGGCTGATGCCCGGTCGACGCTGGTCAGATGGGCTGCACCAGGCGGTTGAAGCCAAGGAAGGTGTGAAGGTGGAGGCAGAAAATGTGACCTTTGCCACCATCACCATCCAGAATTATTTCCGTATGTATGAGAAACTGGCGGGCATGACAGGCACCGCGCTGACTGAAGCCGAGGAGTTTTATAAAATTTACAGCCTGGATGTGCTGCCGATACCTACTCACCTGGCTTATCGGGCGATGAGCGAGACGCCTGATTTGATTGAAGCCCAGGGCCGCGATGAGCAGGGATATAAGTTTACCTATTACCACCTGCCGGGGGATGAAGACAAAACGCCGGTGTTTTGGAACCGCAAGGATTATCCCGATGTGGTTTACCGCTCGATTGAGGCGAAACTTAGGGCAATTGTAAAGGAGATCATCTATTTCCATGTCATCGGTCGCCCACAACTGGTTGGAACGACCTCGGTTGAAAACTCTGAACGGCTGTCGGAACGACTGAATGCTTCAAATGTGCGCCGACTGCTCGAGGTTTTCCTCGTGCGCTATGCCTTTATCAAACACAACAACCTGAAGAATGAGGACATCCTGTCCGCACCTGAGCTGGAGCAGCTGTATCAGCCGCTGGACCAGCTGCGCAGCCTCGAGCTTCGGCGATTGGGACGGGAATATGGTCTTAATTCGCTCAGCCCATTGGACGCTGAAAATCAACAGTCCTTGTTGGAAATCTTTGATTTCAGCTCACAGGATTGGGAGCGGCTGGAAGCCGTGATCAAGGGCGGTGTGCCGCACCAGGTGTTGAACGCACGCAAGCACACTGAGGAATCAAAGATCATTGCGGATGCAGGCGCCTTTGGCGCCGTGACGATTGCCACGAACATGGCGGGGCGTGGTGTGGACATCAAACTGGGAGGTGAACTGCCGGAAGATCGCCTGAGCAATATCAACCGGCTGCTGGCGGAAGCAGGACTGGATGATCCCTATAATTTGAGTGTGTCGGAAAGATTGCAGATTTTGCAATCCATGCCAGAAGAGGCTTACGGAGACGCCTCAGAAGACGTGCATGCCTTCTTTAAATATGTTGACGAAATGGATCGTGTGCGCGCCCTGGGTGGACTGCACGTAATCGGTTCAGAGCGCCACGAGGCTCGCCGCATTGATAACCAGCTGCGTGGACGGGCTGCCCGCCAAGGGGACCCGGGATCTTCCCGATTTTATCTCTCGCTGGATGATGACCTGATGCGCCTGTTTGGGGGTGGGCAGGTGGAAGGTTTGCTTTCGCGCCTGAACATCGATGAGGGGATGCCAATCGAAAGCGGTATCATCGGCAGGCTGGTCGAATCATCCCAGACCCGGGTGGAGGGTGCGAATTTTGATGTGCGTAAACACTTGCTGGAATATGATGATGTGCTGAATTCCCAGCGAGAACGGATATATGAACAGCGGGAGCGCATTTTTGATAAGGAAGATCTGCGGGAAGATGTGGCAGAAATGCTTCATACCGAGGTCAGCCGCCGGGTTGCGCTTGGGATGGCGGATGAGGAAGGCCCCTGGAAGCTTCTTGCTTACCTGGAGGATACGCAACCACCGTTATTATCGGGGGAGATTGCGCATCCATCCTACACGTTGAAGTTAATGATGGACAGGGTCGGATCGCCCACCACAGTTGAGGATTTAAAGGCTATTCTGCTCCGCTTATCAGAAGAAAGTTTGGCTGACTGGAATGACCACTTGCGAAATTGGGCAGAGAGCCTGATCAGCCAATCCGAGATGCATTATGAGACCCAGCTGGCTGAAAAGACGGATTTGATTGACACATTTGTGGAAGGTTTGGAAGGCAGCGAGAATAATGCAGCCCAAAACATCAGCCTTAGCCTTTCTGAAATGCTGCATGTGCCCTTGCGGTTGACCGAAACGGACGTGGAGGGGTTGTTAATTGGCACTAAAGAGGCGATTGGCGAGGTCAAACGCCAGGTTCGCACCACATTAATGCAGATTTTCATTCGGCGGTTGTTGTTGACCTTTGAGAAACGGCTGAATGACAGCTGGAACCTTAAAGCTGCTGATTATGTGGATTTGGATTGGCAGGCAATCCGGGATTTACTGGTGAATCAGGTGAATGACACCCTGTCCCGGCGATCTGATTATCTGCTGGGTGAAACGGGTGAAATTGCTGGTGATTTGGATAACAACCAGGACCTGTTGGCTGCAGCCCTTGAAGATCCGGGCGCAATGCTCCAGCTGCTGGTGATGTTGACGCAAGGGAGAGTGATCACCTTTGATGACCGCACCCACCGGCGAAAGATGAAAGCAACGCTGCGGCTGACATACATCTTTTTGGCAGCTCGTTTGCTGGAGGAGCAGCCCCTTGAAGCGATTCAAAAGGATATATTGACTCACCTTGAAGTTGCCCAGGATAAACTGGCGCGGATTTGGGGGCAGGCGGAGGTGGATCGCTTGCACAACGCCGGACACACGCTGGCTGATCTTTCACAGGATTGGCAGGAGCGGGTGGCGGTTGGTGTGGGCGAAGAGCTCTACCAGGGCTTGAGTGCCAAACCGCTCGATCAGCTATCGGGTCCAGAACACGAAAAGGTAGTTGCGGTTTTAGGCGGATTTGCCCAAAACCGGCTCTATCGCCAGCTGCTGCTTTCCAAAATTTCTGAGCTGTGGGTGGAATATCTGACCAAGGTGGAAGCTTTGCGGGTCTCTGTGCGCATGGAGGCTTATGGACAGCGGGATCCGCTGGTGGTGTATAAGGGACAGGCCAGTGAGATGTTCTCCGGGCTGCTTTCCGATGTTCGCGCCGGCGTGATTGACCAGATGTTCCGGTCTCGCCTGGTAAGCGGGAAAGAAGCGAAGCAGCTCCAGGAGCAGGCGCGCCAAACGGCAGCTCAGCCCTCCGGCGATTCAGATACCACCTCAAAAAAGAAGAGCCGCAGACGACATTAACAGATCATAGGAAAATGAGGTTATATGCACATCCTGGTTACAAATGATGACGGCGTTCACGCCCCAGGCTTGCTGGCGCTGGCGCAGGCGATGAGAAAAATTGCTGACCGGGTCACCATCCTGGCACCCGACCGCAACTGGTCGGCTTCAGGACATGTCAAGACATTGGAGCGGCCGCTGCGTGTTTTTGAGACCCAGCTTGAGGATGGCACGCCAGCCTGGGCAAGCGATGGAGCGCCATCGGATTGTGTGGCACTGGCGCAGCTGGGCTTTATTTCTGAAAAAATTGACCTGGTCCTTTCGGGCATCAACCCAAACGCCAATATTGGGCATGATGTGACCTATTCTGGCACGGTCACTGCTGCCATGGAAGCTGCTATTTGGGGCATTCCCGGCATAGCTGTTTCGCTTAACCAGCCAGAAGCCCACGTGAGTGCTGTGGATTATCAGCCTGCTGCTGAAGCAGCACTGAGAATAGTTACCTGGTTGACAGGGCAAGATGGTTTACCGGGGGACACCTTGCTAAATGTGAACGTCCCTTATGGGCCGCTTGCGGAGATGAAAGGCTTTCGCATTACCCGTCAGGGCATGCGGATCTATCGTGATGAGCTGGTGAGACGGTTGGACCCGAGGGGCAGATCCTATTTCTGGATTGGCGGTGAGGCACCGATTGGGGTGGAGGAGCCCGGGACGGATTATGGGGCATTGCTGGCGGGATACGTTTCCATCACGCCCCTGCACCTGGATTTGACCAGCCAATCCCTGAAATCCTGGATGGGAAAGCGCAATTTTGAGGGGGATTTGAAGGTATCGTGAGGAACCCCGAATCTTTAAGGTTAGATTCCCGCTTTTCCCTTGACAAGGGTGTGGGAATGGGTATAATCCTTCTTCGTGCTTAACGCACAGGTCTTGCTCTGCGGAGCGGATCGATAAAAATTGAAAATCGACCAACGTCTCAGGCGGCTTTTTCTGGCGGAGCAATTTACCAGAAATCAAAAATCCCTTGACTCTGGGTGCATGATGTAGTAAGATGATCATCCCCTTGAGTGGGGAAGTGATCCAGCTAATAGAAGCAGATCATTGACAACTGAAGACGAAGAGCGATAGCGCATTGATCAGCTCGTGGAAGTACAACGAAATGAGGCGGCCGGTGTTGGCAAAAAGGCATCGGCGCTTTTGTCTGAAAGAAAGTAGAAAGTACTTGACAAGCATTTCAACAACGAGTAGAATCATGCTCTCGCTTTGAGCGACAGAACCTTAACAACTGAAGAGTGATAGGAAGATGACATACCTCGTCAATGAAAGTAGATCAAAAAAAATAAAGATCTAACATTTTCCGCTAAA
>DIXG01000037.1 GCA_002436005.1 Anaerolineaceae bacterium UBA6086
TAAGTGTACATCTGGAAATTTTTCCGACACAATTCCCGTGGTGTTGTCTTGAGATGCGTTATCCACTACCAGGATGTGTAAAGGCGAGTAATTGACTTTTTCCAATGATTCAAGACAGGCGATCAGATCCGTAACTCTATTCCAGGTCGGTATCACAACCCAAACATCCGGTCGGTTTTTTATGGGCATCTAATCAATGTTCCTTTTTTAGCTGGCTGGCAAAACCAAAACACCAGGCAATTTTAATCACATAGATGATTGGAATAGTATGCCAGTATCTGATGGGAAGGGCTTCGATGAACAGCATTTTAAAAATGATGCCAGCGGATAATATCGGTGAAAGTAAAGCGGTTAATAACCAGTGGCGTAAGGGCAAGGGGATATAAAGTACATCTTGATATGCTGGGTTTGCTTTAATCGAATATTTTCCAAATCGAAAGGCGTGTTTGAAGAGGTCACCAAATGAATTTCGGTTTGGTAGGTGGACAATTTTGGCTTCCGGAGAAAAGATCAGGTGATAATTTGCCTTCTTTATTCGCATGGTTAATTCTGTATCTTCACCTGCCGGAAATGGATATTCCGGGTCGAATCCACCCACTTTATCCCAAATTTGACGGGGAATGCTTAAATTAAGGGAAGGCAGGAAGTCCTTTTCCGCTGCAGGCATATGTATCATGAATTCGTGAAAGCTGCTGACATTATCCGCCAGAGTCAGGTAATGATCGTTTGGGAAAGTGACGCCTCCACCCACAATAATGGGGTCGGATGCATTTTCGTGCTGTTGAACATGTTTTCCGAGCCAGCCCGGGGTGGCGATGCAATCGGCGTCAATAAAGATAATTAAATCCCCATCTGCATTATCAACGCCAAGATTACGGGCTTTGGCAGGGGGCGTGGGGCGTTGGGTTTCAACAAAGTTGACTGAATCCGTAAAGCTTTCAACCAATTTGAATTTATCCATTCCCACAACAATGATTTCAAATGGCACCGAAGATTCTTGCTCAAGGATTGAGCGGATTGTTTTATCAATCATCGGAGAGTGCAGGTTGGGGATAATCACAGAGATTTTTTCAATCACGATTGAGCCGCCATGTTATTCAATCCTTTGTTTTCCTTTTTGAGATCAGTTAAACTCTCTGCTGCACCCAAGCACCATGAAAATTTTTGCAGGTAAATGAAGGGTAAAATTTGCCAATGCTGCCGAACTTCCTTTGTCTGGAAAAAAATTTTCAAAGTAATATAGCCAGCCACAATCGGGGCTCCTAAGCGCCAAAGCAGTGGATTTTGTAATATATCCGGTGTATTAAACACACCGGGATATTTAAGCCGAACTCTGATCATATAATAGCCAGATTTTCTGACAAATGCGCGCAGTGTCTTAAAATCTTTTCGCTCCGGAACATGTTTGACCATTGCCGTAGGGTTAAAAAAAAGTTTGTAGCCAGCCAAACTCATTCGGCTGGTCCATTCAATATCCTGCCCTCTTGGCAGTTCTTCGTTCATCATGCCAACATCTTCAATTACCTTACGATGCACAGCCAGGTTTAATGTTGGCATAAATTTCCGAAATTTTTCTTTTTGTGAAGCCAGTTCACCGTAAAACATTGACAGATTATAGACCAGCAGCCAGAAGGGCTCTTTGGGCGTGATTACACCGCCGCCGATTACTTTTCTGCCCGCTTCAAATTCCCGGGCGAAGGTGTTGATCCAGTCTGCTTCCGCGATGCAATCTGAGTCGATGAATAACAGCCATTCCCCCTGGGCGTGGCGAATGCCGATATTGCGCGCTTCAGCGGCGCCAATCGGGGATGGGGTTTGGAGGAAGGTCACCTGCTCAAATTGCTCTACCAGGTTGTACTGATCCATTCCCACAACGATGACCTCAAAGTCATGTTTTGAATCCTGGTGTAAAACGGATTCAAGCGTCCGGTCAATGATGGGCGAATTTAAATTTGGAATAATGATAGAGATTTTTGGTATGGTGTGATCCATTGTCATGTTGTCTCGTAATTGCTCAAAGGGATTCAAGATAAGTTTTGAGTTTAAGACCCAAACTTTCAATGCTGTAATCGGCATTAAAGTGTAACCGGGCATTTTCACCAAGTGTGCTGCATCTATCAGGGTCGTTTTTCAGCTTTAGAATGGTCTCAGCCAGTTCCTGTGGATTGTCGCGCTCACAGGTGATGATTACCTCTTGCGGGAGGGTTGCGCGGATCGCCGGGCTTTCACCGGTGATGATGGCTTTGCCCATTGCCATACATTCATAAATCTTGTTTTGGATGGTCATCAAGGATTGGGGCGTATCGCCAAACGCCCCCAGGCAGAGGTCTGCACGGGCGATGCGCTCGAGCAATTCTTCTGGCGTTATCCAATCAACCAGGCGCACATTGCGGATGCCATTTTGGAACAAAAAATCCTCAAAAGCTTTTTTATCGGGTCCGTCGCCGATGAATTCAAATTGGATATCCTCGTGGAGCGAGAGCAAGCGGATGGCTTCCGCCATTTTCATCACACCATGGTTGGGGATGTAAGTGCCGTAGTAAAGCACCAGGAAGTCACCCCTTCTTTCTGTGGGCTCAACTTTTGTGGGATCAAAAATCCGATTGTCTGCACCGGTGGGCACCAGGCTGAACCGGTCCGGTGATAGCCCATATTCGTTTTGGAACCAGCGAACATATTCTGACGTATCCTGGATTAGCCTGTCGGGGAGACTTAACGCGTGAGCTTCGATCTTGCGGATCAGGTTGACGGTGAAATGACTTTCACGGTCGAGCATGCGCTCCTTTGCCACCAGGTAGATCGACATAAAAACGTCCCACACCAGGGGCTTACGGCGAAGTTTTGCGAAAATCTTTGCCAGAAACACATCAAACTGACCGGGGTATCCCACCATCAGGATGTCAAAATCACGCACATGTAAAAAACGCCAAATCAATCGCGTGTAGGCTGTTAGCACACGCCACCAAAACGAAGGTCGCTTCCAGCCGCCTTTGGTGGTCTCCACGCGGTCTTCAATCCCGCGCCAGAGCGTGGCATGACATTGCACCACATCGATGCCGGCGGCTTCGAGCGCGGCAATCATGATCTTGTTGCGGGAGTATTGCTGGCGGTAGGTGCCGAAATAACAAACTTTCACAAAAGGTGTCCGATCTCGTTGTTCCTTGATGATCCTGGGCTGGCTAACCCTGTTGACTTCATATCATACCATTTTACGCGAGAAACATGCCATCGCTGGGCGCAAACCTTCGGTCAGCGTTTGTTCATTCAAGCTTATAAATATGCACACTTTCATTCGCATAGATTTGCTCGATTCCTGCACATCCCACCAACCCTTCAGGCTGCAGGGCACCCACACCCTCGCGCAGATAGATCCAATCGAGATCTGCCTCACCTACCAGTGCCCAAAAGTCCGCTGAGCAGGAGGAAATCTTGCTGGCACGGGCACCCCAATCCTGCAGTTCGCGGATGGAAGCTTTATCAGGCGAAAAGCTATAGAACACGGTGGGCACCAGAGCCCAGCGTCCGGCATAAGGCAGCAGCCACCCGCCGCCGTCCACGCCGCGGTAGATATTATTGAGCCAGGAGGCTGTGTTGATGAAAAAGCGGGCATCTTGCGGGGTGTTCTCGCTCACCCAGTCCAGCGCGTCCAAGTCATCCTGCGTGGTCATCACCGTAACGGAATTGACAATGTCACTGCTGAGAGGGACGCTCCAGGCAGACCAGCCCAACACCAGCAATGCTGGGATCAGCGCTGCCAGCCAGCGTTTCTTCAGGCATCTGCCCAAGCTGCGCCCGGCACGCCAGAACAGCCATCCTGCCCACAGCGCCACAGGCAGGAACAGGATGATGGCAAAGTGATCGGGGCGGAAGGGGCGCAGCCGCAGTCCAATCGGCAGCGACATCACGCCCAGCCAAAGTGACCACAGTGCAAAGAGCCCTTGCCAGGGAGTGCGCGGACGGGATTTTGGCAGGACAAGGGCGATGATAATGGCAAAGCCTGCGGTGATCAACAGCGCATGGTTGCTGGTTGGACCCAGCAGGTTGCTGATGTATCCCCAGCGGTCGTTGGTGAATAGTGTCTCCAAGGTGTTTGGCGCAGGCAAATCCAGTCTGGCGCTGGCGGAGGAGTACTTTGCCACCCGCAGCAGCCAGGGTGCTGCCAGCAGCAGACCCAAGCCTGCGCCACCGGGAACCCGGGCAAAGTTTAGGAGGGCGGTCAGGGGCGCTTTCCAGCGTGGGATCAGATAGACAAAGGCAAACAGGATGAGAAAGATGGCCAGCAGAATTGCCGTGAAGTAGTGCGACAGGAGCACACCCGCCGTCAGCAGCGCAAAGGTGAGCATCTCACCTCGCTGGGCGGTCTTTTTTGTCAGCCTGAGCGCCAGCCCCATTGCCAGCGGCAAAAGCAGCACACCAATAGTGAGGGTGTAGCGTCCCCAGCTAAGGTAATAGGCAGGCATACGGGTGACAAACCCTGCCAGCAGGGCAGCGGCTGCTGCCGGGCGCCAATCGCGAAACAGGGATTTACCAAGGGTGTAAATGGAAAGGGAGATGAACGCGTTCATCACCTGTCCGAAGACCAGCATGGCATCCCCGATGGGTTGGTGGCTGAGGAAGGTGAAAAGCGCTGCTGCTGTGTGGTAAGCGTAGTGGTAATAGAAGGGCATGGAAAGATAGGGGTCGAGGGTTTCTGCCAATCCGCCCTTTTCCAGCAGGACGCGCA
>DIXG01000070.1:0-6392 GCA_002436005.1 Anaerolineaceae bacterium UBA6086
TCATACGCCCAGATGATTTCATTCAAAAACGACTGCCTTCCGAAGATTTCATCCAGCAGCACTTTGCAATAATGCACTTCCCGGTAATCTATGTGGAAATACAAACTGCCATCGGGTTTTAGAAGTTTATACGCTGCAGTTAGTCGGGGTTCAAGAAATCCCAAATAATCATCGAAATTATCCCGGTAAGCCCGCTCCCCAAGCACCGTGGTTTGATAGCGATTTCCGCCAAAACCGATCCGATCCCCGGATTGGTCCCGCGACACTTCAATTTGCTGGCGCGCTTGCTGCTTGCCCGTGTTGAAGGGTGGATCAATATAGATCAAATCGATCGATTCAGGTTCCAATAAGTGTAATACTGCCAGGTTATCCGCATCGTAAATCGTGTTTTTCATATGCCTATTTTAACATCATTCCTGTCCTAAACAGAGCTAGAAATTAATGAACCTTAAAATTTGCTAATTTAACTTGACATACTATTTATAACACACTATAATGGCAAGCCTAATACAGTATATAAGATTATGAAAGGTGTAACACTATGGCAGATGAGACAGTACAAGCCCAAACCCAAAACTTTATTCAAGAACTGCGGCGCGGCGTCATCATCCTGGCAGTGCTCAGCCAGCTCTACGAAGAGCAGTACGGATACTCCCTCATGAAACACCTGGAGGATCAGGGTATGCAGATCGACCAGGGTACGTTGTATCCCCTTTTACGCCGCCTTGAAGAGCAAAACATCCTCGAAAGCAAGTGGCAGGTGGAAACCTCCCGACCACGCAGATATTATTTACTGAGTGATTTTGGGAAAAAAGTAATGGAAGAAATGACCGGAGAATGGTCAAGAATTAAGCAAACGGTTGATAATTTATTACTCAATGCTAAGGAGAACGAAAATGAAATACATTAATGACTCCACTGAAATTAGGCCAATCAGACGAAATAGACAATGTCAACGCCCCACAAACATGCATGATTTTAGGCATTTTATGGGATGAAACCTTCAAAAAAGCATAAAATTGGTGCATTACGACCCACTTTCATACCACTTTCACAAGGGGAGCAACCTTTTTGCAGTAGAGTCATTAATTTATATTTGCAGGAAATTGAACGGCGTTTACCACAGCGCAACCGAGAAGATATCCTCAAGGAGATCCGATCGACTCTGATGGATATGATCGAAGATCAAAATCCGCATCCAGATCAGCCAGCCGATGAAGAGAGCGTCAAAGCCGTGCTGAGCGAATTTGGCTCTCCTCGCTGCATAATCTGGGGGAAAACGTCCACCGATTCTTGAGCATGCCGTCCACCGATTCTGGTGCATGCCGTCCACTCATTCTGGAGCAAACCGTCCACTTTTTCATGAAGGCCGGAATCTAAAAACAGAACTGGTCAGACACTCAAAGATGTGTCATGCTTGTCCTCATTCCAACACGATGAGGAGGCAAGAATGGCACAAAGGAGACTGGCTGCTCGAAGAGTGCTGCGCGATGCGAAAGATTAAAGAAGTCCTGCGGTTGAAATGGGGTTCAGGATTGAGCGCCCGGCAGGTTAGCGCAAGTTTGAAGATTGCCCATAGTACGGTGGGGGAATATCTCAAACGGGCCGAACAAGCTGGGCTGGACTGGCACCAGGCTGAGGAGCTGTCAGAGGCAGAACTGGCAGTGCGGCTATTTCCCCCCAAGCAAGCCGGGGTACAAAAACGCCCTGAACCAGACTGGCCTAAAATTGAAGTTGAGTTGCGGCAAAAGGGGGTGACTCGGATGCTGTTGTGGCAAGAATATCGGGACGAGTATTTGGATGGTTATAGTTATAGCCAGTTCTGCGTGCGATTCCGGCGGTGGCTGAAAACCCAGGAAAAGACCGTGATGCGAAACCCCAAAAAGGCCGGGGAGGAAGTACAAGTAGACTATGCCGGGTTGACTGTTCCGGTGCTGGATCCCAAAACGGGTGAGGCACAGGAGATGCAGGTCTTTGTGGGCGTATTGGGCGCCAGCGGTTATATCTACTGCGAAGCGCATCGCAGTCAGAGCCTGCCCAACTGGATTCGGGAACATGTGCACATGTTTGCCTTCTTCGGGGGCGTCCCTCGGATCGTGCGACCGGACAATCTCAAGGCGGGTGTCAAGAAGGCTTGTTTTTATGAGCCGGACATCAATCCCACCTATCACGAGCTGACCCAGCATTACAACCTGGCCGTGATCCCTGCTCGGGTGGCTAAGCCGCAGGACAAGGGCTTGGTCTACCTGATGCTCTTCAGTTTGCGAACGCCTATCTTTGGTGCGCTTGGGCTGATCCTTTTCCATGGGTTGGGCGCCCTCAAAGCGCCCTTCTTTGCTGAATACCAAAACAAATCTCTTCTCATAACCGGGCAACGGTTCTTTCAATCATCAATATGTTTGCTGGCGCCTACACAGCCCTGATGGGGTTCCTGATCGGCGTGGTAGCCGAAGGATCGCTGACCGGGGCATTCCTTTTCATGGGCTGTGTCATTGGGTTTTTCACCCTTTCCATTTTCATTGCGGGCAGAAAAGCGCTGGCGCAATCCTGAAGCTTCCTGAACCGAAAACAACCAAATCGGCTTCATCCCAACCTGCCACAGAAAATACCAGGGCATTGGGATGCAGGCTTTAGCAAAACATCCGTCAAGATATGGGTTTCGGTGTATACTCGTCATTAGAAGAATTATCCAGTGCTTTCTGAAGATGCCCACAAGGAGTTGAGATGGATCAGTATCCCGAAGAAGAGAAAAAAGATGAATTTATGAACGCATCCGCTGAAGAATGGAGCAAGCCCAGCGAACCAGAACCAAGGTCCGAACCTGAACCACAGCCCACCGATCGATGGGGATCTCACTTCTCGGAAAAAGCCACCATCGATAGCGGAGAGCGGTGGGGGTCCGAATCAATCAATACGTCCTCACCAGGTTTCGCACCACCAGAAAAAAAGAAACTATCAAAATGGTGGATTGTAGCGATCATTGTCGTAGCTTTACTTTGCTTGTGCTTATGCGCAGCTGTGGTCGGCGTTTCCTATTTCGGCGTTAACTTGTTCAATAATAAGAGTTTCTAAACAATCGTTAAAAACAAAATCAACCCGTGGCAGCTAAACCTGTGCCACGTGTTTTTTAACCCTTCGCCATTTATCTTTGATTTAGAAACCAGCGTTGAACATCCACTAACGAGCCATTTTCGGGGGGCTTTGCGCGCTCATAACTTCCATCTGGCTGCATACGCCAGGCGTTGATGTTTTTCTGTAAATATACTTCCAAAATATCGTCCCTCAGGTGCCGAATCATATCCGCATCCTCAACCGGGAAAAGCACCTCAACCCGCTGATTTAAATTTCTGGGCATAATGTCAGCACTGCCCATGAAGATGATCTCTTTGCCGTGGTTGTAAAAATAATAGATTCGGCTGTGTTCCAAAAAACGCCCTACCACACTGATTACCCGAATATGGTCGCTTAATCCCTCCACCTCGGGCCGTAAACAGCACATCCCCCGCACAATCAGGTCAATTTTCACTCCCTCATTTGATGCCTGGTAGAGCAAGCGAATCATTTCATGGTCCACCAGGGAATTCATCTTCAAAATAATGTGCCCATCTTTGTGCTTTTTATGTTGCTCTATCTCCTGATAAATCAAATCCATCAATTTTTCACGCAGTTGGATGGGAGCAACCAGCAGCTTTCGATAATCATCCTTTGATGAATAGCCGGTGAGATAATTAAAAATATCCGTGGCATCCGCCCCAATCTCATCATCACTGGTGAACATGCCGATATCCTCATAAAGCTGGGCGGTAATGTGGTTATAGTTACCCGTTGCCATATGAACATAACGGCGAATGCGCTCACCCTCCTGCCGCACCACCAGGGCAATTTTGGAATGCGTCTTGAGCCCCATCAATCCATAGGTCACATGGACGCCCTCTTGCTCCAGCAATTTTGCCCATTCGATATTGCTCTCCTCATCAAATCGCGCTTTTAGCTCCACCAACACAGCAACCTGCTTGCCATAATCCCGCCTTGCCTGCAGCAGTGTGCGGACGATTGGAGAGTTGCGCCCAACGCGGTAAAGTGTCTGTTTGATCGCCAGTACATTCGGGTCAATTGCGGCATAATGCAGAAAATCCACCACAGGATCGAAGGAATCATATGGATGATGCAGCATGATGTCCTTACGGCGAATCATCTGGAAAAATTGGTCTGGCGTAGTATCACTATCTTTTTTAAAGTAAGCGGGAATTTTCGGTGAGAACGATTCATACTTCAGATCAGGTCGATCAATTTGAGCAATCTGGCTGAGGTGGCGCAAAATCAGTAAATGATTATAGGTGTAAATAAACTGGGGGTCCACATTCAAATTTTCGACCAGGATTTTCAACATTTGGTCTGGCATATCTGCATTGACCAGCAGACGAACGACTGCCCCAAAGCGTCGTCTGCGCACGCTCTCTTCCATGAACTCAAGCAAATCCATCACTTCCAAACCCTGAAGTTCAACTTCGGCATTACGGACCACATGGAAGGGATGTGCTTCGATCACCTTCATTCCGGGAAAAAGATCCGCCAGGTTGGTGATAATCACCTCATCAATGTTGACAAAATCAAATTTGCGCACGCGTTTGGCGCGCGGCGAGGAGTCGTAAGCGGCTTTGTGCACGGGCAGAAAATAGGGCAAAGACCCGGGCACTTTCAGCCGTGCAAAATGACGGACTCCGCCCTGATCTTCAACCACAATGGCAAGGTTATAGCTCAAATTTGAGATATAGGGGAAGGGGTGACCCGGATCAAAAGCCAGTGGTGTCAGCACCGGGAAGATCACTTCTTTATAGTAAGCATCCACCCTTGCGCGCTGCGCCTTGTTCAGCTCAGCATAATGAAAGAGATGAATTCCCTTTTCAGCCAGCAGCGGCTTGAGAGTCTCGTTGAAATAGTCCTGCGCTTCGCGGGTCAGCTTATGAGCTTCTTTTCTAATTTCGTGCAGTTGTTTTTCAGGTGGGAGATTCTCAAAATAGAATTGGTCTTTAGAACCTTCTTGCGCCATGGTCAACCCGCCCACACGGACCATAAAGAATTCATCCAGGACCGAACCCAAAATCCCCAAAAACCGAACCCGTTCAAGCAGCGGGTTGTCCTTGTTTTGTGCCTCAAACAATATACGTCTCTGAAATTTCAACGTTGAAAGCTCCCGATTGAGATAACTCATCGGATCATTAACTAATTCACTAAACGACGCTTGCGCCTGGGAGTCTTTTTCTGCCATAGCCTGTCCTCACCTGTCCAAACAATCTACCACCGATAGGTTAAGTATAATCGATGAGTCCATCCCTAATCTAAAACTGCGGCTATAATAGGACCTATGAACCGGCTTGCAATGCTCACCCAACTTGCCAGGCTCATCCAGGAGGTCCATCGACCGCACCCTCTCAGAGTGGCAATTGACGGCGTGGATGCCGCCGGCAAGACGATTCTGGCAGATGAACTGGCAGAACAGCTCCACGACAGTCATCGACAGATCATCCGGGCAAGCGTGGATGAGTTTCACCACCCCGAAGCCCATCGCCGCAAAAAAGGCAGTCTTTCCCCTGAGGGGTTTTATTACGATTCTTATGACTACGCCGCTGTGAAAGAGAAACTGCTCATACCCCTTGGTCCGGATGGCAATCGGCAATACATCGTTGCGATTCACGACATTGTGTCAGAAAAGCCTGTGGTAAGTGAAATCCAAACCGCTTCCGATACAGCCATTTTGCTGATGGATGGCATCTTCCTACTCCGCCCCGAACTGTTGCCCTGGTGGGACCTGACAATCTATGTGCATGCCGACTTTGCCAACACCGTCCCCAGGGGTACAGCGCGCGATGCCAATCTTTACGGTTCGCGCTCGCGTGCCACAGAACGCTATCTGGAGCGCTATGTCCCCGGGCAGCAGCTCTACCTGCAGCAAGTTCGTCCGCTTGACAAAGCAGACATCCTCATTAACAATAATGATATAGAATCGCCTGAGATTCTTCGCATCAAACCAGGTTTACAAAAAGAATAACTGCGTTACACCAAAGGAAAATTAGATAGATGGAGAAGCCCATGAAATTTCCTCCCCCCTTTTACCGCTGGCGTCCGCACCCCTGGCATGGACTTGAAGTGGGCATAAACCCACCCGATATTGTGTATGCCTACATCGAAATGACCAACTTTGACTTTATCAAATATGAGGTCCATAAAGAAACAGGCTATCTTTATGTTGACCGCCCACAACGTACGACCTCACTGACCCCCTCCCTCTATGGCTTTATCCCCCGCACCTATTGTGGGGACCGGGTGAAATCCCTCTCGCAAAACGCATTACGCGGTGATGGTGACCCGCTGGATATTTGTGTCGTCACCGA
>DIXG01000070.1:6439-41181 GCA_002436005.1 Anaerolineaceae bacterium UBA6086
CTTCCCAAAGTGATTGTCGAACGGTTACAACATTATTTCAGTACTTACAAATTAATCGAAGGAGAAAAGAAGAACATTGAAATGATTGGGGTTTACGGCCCTGATAAAGCAAAGAAAATCATTTCTGCTGCCATCGAAGATTATAACGAGACCTTTGGCCAGGGCTGATCGAGATCTACACAGAACTGAAATGAGTATGCCTTATGATTTCGCTTATGATTTCGCTTGTCAGAAAATGACCTCCGCATTAGAATTCAGCCATGCGTTTTGATATTTTTTCTCTCTTTCCCGAAATATTCGACCCCTATCTGAATATCAGCATCTTAAAAAGGGCACAGGAATCCGGTGCCCTTGACGTTCATACCCACAATATCCGAGATTGGGCAACCGACAAACACCACACAACCGATGATACGCCCTATGGCGGCGGCGGGGGTATGGTGATGAAACCTGAACCGGTTTTCTCCGCAGTTGAGTCGATTCTCGGTGCACCCCCCACTTGCCCGGTGATCCTGCTCTCTCCTCAGGGAAGACTTTTCAATCAGACAATCGCATTTGACCTCGCCAAATATGACCGAATCGCCTTGCTTTGTGGGCGTTATGAAAGCGTGGATGAGCGCATTCGCACCCACCTGGCAACCGACTCCCTCTCCATCGGGGATTACGTCCTCACCGGCGGTGAAATTCCCGCATTGATCGTTGTTGATGCTGTCACCCGCCTCCTTCCAGGCGTGCTGGGTGACCCCGACGCCGCCACAGACGATTCACACGCCTCCGGTTTGCTGGAATATCCCCATTACACCCGACCACCCGAATTTCGTGGGTGGGGCATCCCTGACGTACTGCTTTCTGGCAATCATGCAGAAATTGCCCGCTGGCGCAGGCAAGAATCCCTCCGCCGAACGCTGATGCATAGACCCGATCTGCTGGAAGAAGCTTCATTGAGCCAGGAAGATCTGGCTTTTTTACAAAAACTGGGCTATCCCCGGTTCAACTCAAACCTCCCACCCAAACAGACCTAATGGAGAATTCATGGAAACAAAGAAATTGAACTATTTTAAAACTTTTTTGCTGGGCTTTGGTTTTTTCGGCGTCAGCGTCATCTGGTCAGTCTATAATGCTTTCGTCCCGCTTATTTTGGATGATCGTTTTGGGCTGCAGGCAGGTTTTATTTCCTTCATCATGGTGCTGGATAATATCGCTGCCCTGATCATCCAACCCACATTGGGCGTATTTTCTGATCGGCTGCGCTCCCCGATTGGCCGCCGGCTGCCCTTTATCGTGGTGGGCGCCCCCCTGGCAGCAGCTATGTTTGGTCTCATCCCTTATGCCCAGGTGCTGCCGCTCTTCATTTTTAGCTGCATCACCCTGCTGCTGGCAATGGCATTCTGGCGCACCCCCGTGGTGGCGCTCATGCCAGATATCACACCCTCAGACCAGCGTTCGCCAGCTAATGGCGTCATCAACCTGATGGGCGGGTTGGGCACTGTCCTGGCAACCCTGATCGGTGGTCCGCTGTATTCCATCAACCCGGCATACCCCTTCTTCCTAGCGGCTGGGCTGGTCGTACTGGCTGCGATTCTGGTGCTCGTCTTCATTCGCGAGCCAAAGGAATATATTTCTGCCAGGCTGCATCTTGCGGATCGAAAAGAAGGCAGTCAGATGGATAACAAGGTGCTCAAGAATATCTCTAACGTCTTCACCCAGAAAGACAAAAGCCCCATGTTTATTCTCCTGGCGATCTTATTCTGGTTTATCGCCTACAACTCACTCGATACCTTCTTCACCCTGTTCGGTGTCAATCACCTCGGATTGAGCGGAGGCGATAGCGCCTTCCAGATCTCCTATATCGGACTTTCCTTCATGCTCATGGCAGTACCGGCTGGCCTCCTGGCTCGAAAACTGAAGCGCAAAAACGTGATCAAAGTTGGCATCTGGGTCATGGTCGCCTGTGTCATTCTCATGTACCTGATCCCTGCCAATATCCTGACCACCCAGTTCGCCTCCCTAATGGGTTCCGGATTTTACGTGCTGTCCATCATCCTGATTGTTGCTGGGTTGGGTTGGGCGATGATCAATGTCAACTCGCTGCCCATGGTGGTGGATATGACCGACGATGAGCATATTGGCACCTATACCGGGCTCTATTACTTCTTCTCACAGTTAGCAGCGACTATTGGCCCGGTCTTCTTTGGGTGGACCATCCAGTTTGCTGGCAACGACTACCGCCTGATGATGGTGATTGCACCACTGTTCTTCATCCTGGCATTCCTGATGATGATCGGCGTTAAAAGAGGTGAAGCAACGAGTAAAAATGTCGAAGCATAATTTTGTTAACGTTGACAGAAGAGTCTTGAATCATCAACGAATCGATATTATACTTATGACGATGGTTTAATAAAAAACCATTAAAATGATCAAAGATTCCTATAGGAGGAGCGATAAAATGTCAAAGAAAGTTTTAGTTGTCCTGACCTTGCTCGTTATCGGCAGCTTATTTCTTGCAGCTTGTGGTCCAGCAGCAGAAGAGCCGGTAGTCGAGCCTACTGAAGAAGTAGTGGTCGAAGAACCCGTTGAAGAAGAAGTTGTTGAAGAGGTTGTTGAAGAACCGACTGAAGAGGAAGTAGTCGAAGAAGAAGTAGAAGAGCCCGAAGTTCGCGAATTCAAAATCGGTCTGGTGACTGATGTTGGCGAAATCGACGACAAATCCTTCAACCAGGCTGCCTGGGAAGGCGTTGTTGAAGCTGCTGAAGCCCTCGGTGCTGAATATAACTACATCGAAACTTCAGACGCCAAAGATTACATGGCAAACATTCAGCTGTTTGCAGATGATGGTTATGATGTGATCGTGACCGTTGGTTTTGCACTGGGCGAAGCAACCCTCGAGGCTGCTGCCATGTATCCCGAGATCATGTTCATTGGTGTGGACCAGGGCCAATGGGGTGGCGCTGTGGATAATGTTGCTGGGCTGATCTTCGAAGAAGATAAATCTGGCTTCCTGGCTGGCGTTTTAGCAGCTAGCCTGTCCGAAACTGGCACGATTGCTGCCGTACTCGGCACCGACCTGGTTCCCCCGGTTGTTGCCTTCAAGGTTGGTTATGAGAATGGTGCCAAATGGGTCAATCCTGACATCACTGTAATCTCAACCTTCCATCCCGGCGGCATGGACACAGCCTTCACCGACCCCGAATGGGGTGCCACCACCGCTGCTCAGGCACTTGAGCAGGGCGCCGACGTCGTTTTTGGTGCTGGCGGCAAAACTGGTAACGGTGCTCTGATCGAGACCGCAGGTTATGAGGGTGCTTACTGCATCGGTGTGGATAGCGACCAGTGGGAAACCGTCCCAGAAGCGCATGCATGCCTGGTCTCCAGCGCGATGAAACTCATCACCCCCGGTGTGGTCGATTTGATTAACCTGGCATATGAAGGTAACTTCCCGAGCGGCAATTACATTGGTGCTGTAGGCCTGGCTCCCTTCCATGATTTTGAGGCTGCCATCCCGCAGGATGTGGTTGACAAAATTGAAGAGGCTCGCCTCGGTCTTGAAGATGGCTCGATTGCCACAGGTTATCCTGAAGAGTAATCCAGAACATCATTAAGATATGATAAAATATCAGGGCGGCGTGCAAGCACGCCGCCCTGATTTGTAATAGTGATCAATTTAGTTGTGCCGCCTGATGTGATAATGCTATCGGTAAAGGAGGTTCAAAACATTCCATGACTGAGGAAAAACAAAAAACGCCAGGGGTTCTGCACTGGCTAAATCAAATTTGGTTAAGTGTCCGGATTCCCCTGGTTGCCATCATCCTTGCGCTGCTGGTAGGCTCTGTGATCTTGCTAAGTTCAGGGGTCAATCCACTGGAGGCTTATAAAGCCCTATTCACCGGCGCTTTTGGCGAAACTCGCTATCTGCAGCGCACGCTCGAAAAAGCGACCCCCCTGATTTTAAGCGGTTTGGCGGTCGCCTTTGCCTTTAAAGCCGGCCTGTTCAACATTGGCGCTCAGGGACAGCTCCTTTTAGGCGCCATGACCTCCGCAATTCTCGGCTTTATGATCAAAGGCTTACCCCCACTGATCCACATTCCCGTGGCTCTTCTCGGTGGCGCGCTGGCCGGCGCACTCTACGGCGCAATCCCTGGCGCACTCAAAACATTCACAGGAGCCCATGAAGTCATCACAACCATCATGCTAAACTATATTGCCATCAACATCACAGATTACCTCGCAGATGGTCCGCTCAAAGATCCCTCACCCATGAACGTGGTCGCCCGAACAGAGCTGATTGCTGATTCTGCGGTCATCCCCACACCTCAAATCGAATTGACCCTTGGGGTTACACTTGCGCTCATTTTGATCATCCTGTTTTCGATCCTGTTTTTCGCTGTCCTGAAAAAGAAGACCTTCAAGATTAAAAATAATAACTTTCTCTTCTTTACCCGATTGATTTTGGTCATAGGTCTTGGGATTGGCATTGCACAGTTGATTAATCTGGTCGCGCCAGCGTTCTATAACCAACCAGCCGCGTTTCTACCTTATACTGCCATCCCCTTCCCAATCGGTTTCCTGATTGCAATTCTGGTCGCTGTCCTGGTCTGGTTTTTGTTAATGCGCACCACACTTGGCTTCGAAATTCGAACCATTGGTCTGAACCCCCACGCTGCGAAATATGCCGGGATGAAAGTGAAGAGCCTCTTCATCCTGACCATGGTCATCAGCGGCTTTTTAGCAGGGATGGGCGGCAGTATTGAAACCCAGGGTGTCGTCTATCGCTATCAACCCGGATTTAATGCAGGCCTGGGTTTTGACGGGATCACCGTCGCCCTCCTTGGTAGAACCCACCCGTTGGGTGTGATCCCTGCCGCCTTACTGATTGGTGCCATGCAGGCGGGTAGCAACGTCATGCAGTTCCAGGCAGGCGTACCTTCTGAGATTATTGATGTCATCCAGGCGCTGATGCTATTCTTTGTGGCTGCAGACATGATCGTGCGTTGGGTCATCCGTGCCAAAGACACTTCCGGTGACCTAAAAACCAAGCTAACAACCGGTTGGGGAAATCAGTGAGGCTGCCATGAATTTAATTAACTATCTGAAATCTAAAAAAATGCTTGTCCCACTGGCGCTTGGACTTGTAGCCTTTGTCATCGTGATCATCGCCTACTCCATTAATGGACAGGTCACCCAGGCTGTGCTTGCTTCAACCATCCGGCAGTCCACCCCCATTCTTCTGGGTGCTTTATGCGGTATTCTTTGTGAACGCTCTGGCGTGGTCAATATCGGCATCGAAGGGCAAATGCTGCTCTCCGCCTTTATGGGCTTCATGGTCAACGTCTGGACCGGGAACCTGTTTGTGGCTGTTTTGGCAGGGATGGCAACCGGCGCCTTGCTGGGCTTATTGCATGCCTTCATGTCCGTCACGCTCAAACTTGACCAGATCATTGGCGGCAGTGTGATCAATATCCTGGCGTTGGGGCTGACCGGCTTTTTCTACACTGCCGGGCTGACTACCAAAGGCAAACTTCAGCCCATCAGCCTTGGCTTCTTGGCCGAAATCCCCCTGGTCGGACCCGTTCTTTTCCGCAATCCGCCGATCACCTTCGTTGCCATCTTGCTGGTGTTTATTCTCCAGTTTGTCCTCTTCAAAACGACCTGGGGGCTGCGCACACGGGCTGTGGGTGAACATCCCCGTGCAGCCGACACCCTTGGCATCAACGTTTTCACCACACGCTATATCAACGTGATCATGGGCGGCGCCATTGCTGGCCTGGCAGGTGCCTTCCTCACCCTTGAGGCAGTAGGATCCTTCGAACGCAATATGACCAACGGACGCGGCTTTGTTGCCCTTGCAGTGATGATTTTCGGGAAATGGAGTCCACTGGGCGCCTGGGGCGCTGCGCTCCTGTTTGGTTTTGCCAATGCCGTGCAAACCCAAATCCAATTTGCAGGAACGATAAACATCCCCCACCAGTTTATTGGTATGCTGCCCTATCTGCTCACCATCATTGTCCTGGCTGGTTTTGTCGGCAGGGCACGGCCGCCAGCGGCGGACGGCGAACCTTATGAGAAGGAATAGACCATGGCAAACAAACCTGTCTTAGAATCCAAAAACATTACCAAACGCTTTCCGGGTGTTCTGGCGAACGACCAGGTGAGTATGCACCTGGACGAAGGTGAAATCCTTGCCATCTTGGGCGAAAATGGCGCGGGCAAAACTACCTTACTGAACATTATCTATGGGCTATACAGCCAGGATGAGGGTGACATTTTTATCAACGGTGAATTGACAACGATTAACAACCCTCAAGATGCCATCAAAAAGGGTATCGGTATGGTGCATCAGCACTTCATGCTCGTGCCCGTATTCACCGTAACAGAAAACATGATCCTCGGAGCAGAAGTCAGCACTGCCGGCGTTCTGAATCTAAAAGAAGCCCGCAGGCGCATTCTTGAGATTTCCAATGCCTATGGACTGAAAGTCGATCCAGATGCCATCGTTGAAGAACTCCCGGTTGGCATCCAGCAGCGCGTGGAAATCCTCAAAGCCCTTTTCCGTGATGCGCGCATCCTGATCCTCGATGAACCTACGGCCGTCCTCACCCCACAGGAAATTGAAGAGCTTTTCGACGTGATGCGAGAGCTGAAGTCCAAGGGTGTCTCAATTATCTTCATTTCTCACAAACTCAAAGAAGTTCTGGCAATTGCGGATCGTATTATGGTCATGCGGCGTGGTGCCGTTGTGGGCGAGACCTTCCCCAAAGACACCAACCAGAGTGATCTTGCCAATATGATGGTTGGACGTGAAGTCTTACTCAGAGTTGAAAAAGAAGAGGCTCACCCTAAAGAACCGGTTTTCGAGATCGTTGACCTGTCTATCCAGGAACCCGGTCAGCTGCATACCGTCAAGAATGTTTCCCTCACTGTTCTGGAAGGAGAGATTCTGGGCATTGCCGGAGTCCAGGGTAATGGGCAAACCGAGCTGGTCGAAGGCATCACGGGACTGCGCAGTTACAATCAAGGTTCTATCCTGATTGACGGTAAACCCATGCCGGTCGAGAAGCCAAGAGCGCTGGTTGAGAATGGCATGGCGCATATCCCTGAAGATCGCCAGAAGCACGGCCTGGTGCTGCCTTATCCGTTAACGGACAACCTTGTGCTCTGCAGTTATTACGAACACCCCTTTGTCAAGGGCATCGTCAGGAATGAGGACGCCATCGAAGAACATGCCATCAAACTCATCGACGCATTTGATATCCGGACACCCTCACCTTATATCGACGCTGGAAATCTTTCCGGTGGCAATCAGCAAAAATTGATCGTGGCAAGAGAGCTTAGCCGTGATGTCAAAATCGTAATTGCCAATCAGCCGACACGCGGCCTGGATGTGGGCTCGATTGAATACATCCACCGCACGCTGGTCGAAATGCGCGATCGGGGTGTCGGCATTCTGCTGGTATCTGCTGAGCTGGATGAAATCATGTCGCTCTCAGATCGAATTGCTGTGATTTACGAAGGCGAGATCGTCGCAATTTTGGACGCCAAAGACGCCACGCGAGAAGAGCTTGGCATCCTGATGGCAGGCTCAAGAAAACACCTGTCTGAAGAAGCAACTGCCTGAAGCTAAAGTCTGAACCAGACCCATACCCATCCGTTCATTCAAGAGCGGATGGGTTTTTGTTGTCAGGTGAGTATAATAAAAGTGTTCTCTGAAAAGTAAGGAGCACCATGTCTCAGTCTCAGGCGAAACCGGTTTATCTCGACTATAACGCCACCACCCCGCTCACCCCGGAGGTGATTGAAGCGATGCTGCCCTTCCTGGAAAAGCACTTTGGTAACCCCTCCTCATCTCATCCGTATGGACACATCACACGCCAGGCAGTGGAAGTGGCACGCCGGCACGTGGCAAACCTGATTCATGCAAATGCGCATGAAATCGTCTTTACCAGCGGTGGGACGGAATCCAACAACCTGGCGCTGCGGGGCGCAGCCAAAGCCCTCAGAGAAGACGGCAACCACATCATCACATCCGCAATCGAACACCCCGCCGTGATTGAGGTGTGCAACCACCTGGTTGGGCAGGGGTTCCAGCTGACTGTTTTGCCCGTGGACAAATTTGGCAGGGTCTCACCGGATGACCTGCATGCAGCCATCCAGCCTGAAACGATCCTGGTGAGCATCATGCACGCTAATAACGAAGTCGGCACCATTCAACCTATCCGCCAGCTGGCTGCAATCGCCCATCAGCACGGGGCGCTTTTTCACACGGATGCTGCTCAATCCGTGGGCAAAATGCCAGTCGATGTGGATGAGCTGGGCGTGGATCTGCTCTCGATTGCCGGTCACAAACTTTACGCACCCAAGGGTGTGGGCGCGCTCTACATTCGTCAGGGAGTCAACCTTGAAAAAGTGATTTTCGGTGCTGGACAGGAAGGCGGGCGCCGCCCAGGCACGGAAAATGTCCTTGAAATTATCGGCTTGGGTAAAGCCGCCCAGCAAGCCCGCAGTGATCTGGCTTTGAACATCTCTCATTTCACGAAAATGAGAGATCGATTGCACCAGGGATTGCAGCAAGCACTCCCGGAGGGCAGTATCCGCCTGAACGGGCATCCCCAGGATCGCCTGCCAAACACGCTCAACCTGTCCTTCAAAAATATCCAGGCTAATATCCTGCTCGAGCAAATCCAGGAACAGGTGGCAGCATCCGCTGGTGCTGCCTGCCACGCCGACCAGGTGAGCGTTTCCGCTGTGCTGCAGGCAATGGGCGTGCCGCTGGAATGGGCAAAGGGAACGGTTCGGTTCTCTGTCGGTCGCATGACAACCGGGAAAGAGATTGATCGGGCTGTGAAAATTATTGCTGCCGCAGTCACTGGGCTCTGGCAAGCCTGATTTCCCTCGTTAAAAAACCACCCATAGCAGATCGATGGCGCTATTTTGAATTCATCCTGCTTACCCCAGGTTGGCGCTTAAAACGTCATCCTCATGTCCTTTCTAATAAAAAGAAACCAAAAACAAGCAGATAAATCACATGCCCAATTAAGATAAACGCCTGAGAAAATCTATGGTGTCCTGAATAAAAATCTTGATAAAATAAGGCTTGAAAGTCATATTCAATAAGAAAAGAGGAAAGATGGCGATAATCACTGCACATAATATATCAAAACGCTTTGGAGAAACCCAAGCTGTTGACCAGTTGAGCTTCGAAGTGCAACCCGGGGAGATCTTTGGTTTGCTGGGTCCAAATGGCGCCGGAAAGACCACCTCAATCCGCATGATCCTGGACATCTTTCAGCCCGATTCTGGTGAAATTTCAGTGCTGGATGGACCGATGAATGAAGAAAAGAAAAACCACATCGGCTATATGCCAGAGGAACGCGGATTGTATCAGGATATTCCCCTGGAACGCTGCCTGCTCTTCCTGGCAAGCCTCAAAGGGATGGATTCAGCCAATGCAAAATCACAGTTAGAAACCTACTTGCGACATCTGGACCTGTATGACGTTCGGGATAAAAAGGTCAAGGAGCTCAGCAAGGGCATGCAGCAAAAAGCCCAGCTGATCGCCACCCTGATTCACGAACCAGAGCTGGTGATCATCGACGAACCCTTCACATCGCTTGACCCGGTGAATACCGAGATCGTGAAGAAGCTGCTGGAACAAAAACGGGATGAAGGCAAAGCCATCATCATGTCCACCCACCAGATGAGCCAGGTGGAAGAGCTCTGCAACCGGATTCTGCTAATCAATCACGGGCAACGCGTTCTTTACGGCACCCTACAGGACATCCAAAGCCAGTTTGCCTCCCGTGATATTCTGGTTACACCACTCACTGAGCTTCCTGGTGTGATTGAAGGCGTTGCAGAAGTTAAAAAACTGAATGGACGCTATCGACTTATCCTGGATCAGGATGCCCAGCCCAACCAAATCCTGAAGAATATGATCCAGGCTGGGATTGAAATAACTCAATTTGAAATAGCCACACCGCCTTTGAACCAAATTTTCATCGAAGTAGTCAGGCAGCAGGAGCGTGCTCAAAATGGATAAGATCTGGCGAATCACCAAGTACGAATACACACGGCACGTGTTTCAGAAGCGGTTTCTCTTCAGCTTGCTGAGCCTGCCTATTCTGATCCTGGTCATGTTTGCTGTATCAATCCTCGTTGCCTTCGTCTCGATTGACAAAACGCCCCTCGGTTACGTGGATCGTTCCGGTGTGCTCGACCTTGCTGCCCGGGAAGTGAAAGACAGCACACTCTTCAACCCGGTCATCGAATTCATCCCTTATCAAAGCACAGAAGGGGCAGAAACTGCTTTGAACAATGGGCAAATCCAGGCATATTACCTTCTCCCTGAAACCTATCCCCAAAACCTGGATGTCCAGCTGGTGTTCATTGAAGAGCCAGCCTATGAGATTCAGGCGCAATTCAGTGATTTTGTCGCGCAAAACCTTTCGTTGTTTGACAACCTTGACCCACAGGTCGAAAGACGCCTGGCTGAGGGCAGCCAGCTGAAAATCACAGCCTTGGATGGCAGCCGCGAGACGAGCCAGGATCAATGGTATACGATCTTGACCCCGCTGATCGCTGGCATCTTGTTCTTCTTCGTGGTCATCACCAGCGGCGGCTATCTGCTGCAGGCAGTCGTCGAGGAGAAGGAAAACCGCACAATGGAAATCGTGATCACCTCCGTCAGCCCAGGTCAGCTGATGACAGGGAAAATCATCGGTGATATCGGCGTCGGGCTCACCCAGCTGCTGATTTGGATCCTCTTCGGTTGGGGCAGCTTGATGATCGGCGCGAAGTATCTGCCCGCGCTGCAGGATTTCTCCCTTCCACCAGAGTACCTGATTGTCTTCCTCGGGATTCTCATCCCTGCCTTTATCATGATTTCAGCTGTTTTAGCCGCGATCGGTGCAACCGTCACTGAACTGCGCGAGGCACAGCAGTTCCAAAGCCTGGTCATTCTGCCGGTCATGATTCCATACTACATCGTTTCAACCTTCATGGCGAACCCGAACGGTACGCTTGCCACGATCCTGAGTTTTGTTCCCATCACCGCGCCGATTGCCATGCTGCTGCGCATGTCCTTCACTATCGTGCCCACCTGGCAGGTGATCCTTACAAGCATGATTTTGATCCTCTCCGCTATATTTGCCATCTGGTTTGCCGGCAGAGCCTTCAGGTTGGGCATGCTTCAATATGGCAAACGTCTGACCATTAAAGAAGTGTTCAGAAAGCAGGTGCAACAATGAAGAAGATATGGCTTATATTCAAAGCAGAATTTATTAACACCTTCACAAGAAAATCCTTTTTATTGACCCTGATTTTAGTGCCTTTGGTGCCTGCACTTATTCTCGGCGCCATTTCCTTGTTCAGCGGCGGGGAATCAGAAACGGAAGCGCCAGGATTATTTCAACCGCCTCAGGAATCGCCGCTTCCAGATGGCTACGTGGATCAGGCTGGCATCATTTCCAATCTGCCTGCATGGGTTGATTCTTCCATGCTGATGCCCTTTGACAATGCAGATGACGCAAAAAATGCCGTCCAATCCGGAGAGATCAGCGGGTATTACCTGATCCCGCTGGATTATCTGGAAACCGGATCGATTTCCTACGTCACCGGGGATTACAGACCATTTTCTGACCTTGAGAAATCGGGCATGATCGATGTGATCATTCGCTACAACCTCCTGGGTGCAGATATGCGCTTGTTCGAAGCTTATAACAGTCCCCTCCGTGTGGAGCAGGTGAATTTAGCACCAGATGAAGTGGTACGGGACCAGAGCCACCCCCTGGCATTTTACCTGCCATATGGGGTGACCATGCTGTTCTACATTCTGATCATGACCTCAGCCAGCCTGATGATGAACAGTGTAGCCAAGGAAAAAGAGAACCGTGTCATGGAAATCATGATGAGCTCTGTTGACCCCAAACAGATGCTGGCAGGAAAAATTCTTGGGCTGGGGCTGGTTGGTCTGATTCAGATGGTCCTCTGGACGGGCTCCGCTTTGCTGATGTTGAACCTGGGCAGCAATACACTCAACATCCCCGCCAGCCTACTGCTCCAGTCAGGGTTCCTGTTTTGGGGAATCATCTTCTTTGTACTGGGTTATCTGATTTACGCTTCTCTTATGGCAGGTGTTGGTGCGCTCGTTCCTAACGTGAAAGAGGCTTCGCAGGCAACCTTTTATATCATTATCCCCATTCTGATTCCCCTGCTGATGATCAGCATGATCATTGAAACACCCCATGCGCCCCTTCCGGTCATTCTCAGCCTGATTCCGCTAACAGCACCTAATACCATCATGACCCGGTTAGCCGTTGGCGCAGTTCCATTGTGGCAGCTTCTCACGGCTGTTGTGCTGATGATCCTCACCATCATCCTCCTGATTCGCGGTGTAGCCGGAATGTTCCGGGCGCAAATTTTGCTGACAGGCCAAAAATTCAGCCTTGGGCTGTTCATCAAAGCGCTCCTCGGCATAGAAACAGGACCCCAGAGATCTTGAGAATTTTGATTGCAAACACATCAGTGAGCACGGATGCCCTAAAGCATCCGTGTTTTTTGTCATTTGGAACGATTCTGGCCTAAATTTTGGAACATTTTCCTGAAGATCAACGTCTATAAAGATGAAAAGCGTTAGAAAAACAAAGGAAAGCGAATTAATCCATCTTGTCTATATCAATGAATGAAAAAATATTATATAATCTCAATAGAAGCAGCACAATTTTAGGAGAAAAACCATGAAAAAGAAGATGTTAGTCCTTATACTCGGTACCGTTTTCAGTCTGGTTCTGGCAGGGTGCAACTATCCAGGGCAGACCACGCCGACCTCACAGGTAGACATGCTCAACACAGCCGCCGCACAAACCATCCAGGCGCAGCAGACATCCATCGCGCAAACCAGTCAGGCATTTGAGCAGCCAGCCACCCCCACAGCCACACTTGAGCCCTCAGAGGTGCCAGCTGAGGAGACTGAAGAGCCCAGCGAACCAACTTCTGCGCCAGCCCCGACCAACACACCTTTGCCTCAACCAACGGCGACGGCAAAAGTTGCATGCGATGTGGCAGCCTTTGTCTCAGAAACCATTCCGGATGGCACAGACTTTACCCCTGGGAAGGCTTTTACCAAGACCTGGACGCTGAAAAACGTCGGTTCATGCACTTGGAATCAGGATTATGATGTGGTCTTTGTGGATGGCACGGCGATGAATGCACCTGCTGCACAGCAGCTCACCACCGGGACGGTGAAACCTGGCGAGACGGTGAAAATCTCGATCGACATGAAAGCGCCTCTTGCTGGAGGCACCCACCGCGGCGATTTCAAATTACGCAATGCCAATGGCGCTATCTTCGGCATCGGCGACGGTAACAAAACCTTCTGGGTGAAGATCGATGTGATTGGTACCGTCTATGATTTCACCAAGAACGCCTGTGCATCCGGAGTCACCTGGAAGAGTGGTGCCGGCACGCTGCCTTGCCCGACCAATAACACGAATGACACCCGGGGCTGGATCGAAATTATTCAAAAACCCGTTCTCGAGAATGGCTATGTGGACGACGAACCGGGTCTGAAGGTGATGCCAGAGATGGTGGACAATGGCTGGATCAAGGGCATTTTCCCGGAGATCACCGTCACCGAAGGCGTCTATTTCAAGTCCATCATCGGATGTTATGGCGAAGCAAAATGCGATGTCAAGTTCAAGTTGGATTACAAAGTTGACGGCGGATCAGAGAAGACCCTCGCCTCCTGGCATGAGGTTCAGGATGAGCAGTTCAACCGGGTCAAAGTGGATCTGAGCAGCCTTGCAGGCAAAAAGGTGCAGTTCATCCTCCTGGTCGAAGCCAACGGCAGCTACAAGAACGATCGTGCACTGTGGTTTGGCCCAATCATTGAGCCCTAACGCACATCGAATAAGCATACCGGCGATGATAATCTCATCGCCGGTTTTTTGCTGAAAGCGAACATCCAAACAACCATCAAACTTGACTTTTTTCCCTCATCACCTACAATAGTAGACTGACGTACGAAAATTCTCGCTGTTTAAAGGAAAGAATTATGTTACAAAAAAATATGAAGAACGTCATCCTGCTGACCACATTGTTTGTGATGTTCAGTGTGATCCTGAGCGCTTGTGGACCTAAGGAACCCGCCCTCGACATTGATGCCCAAAAAACGGGATTTGCGCAAACTGCTGAAATCCAGGCAACACTGACTGCCCAGGCACAACCCACAGCAACCCAGACACCACTGCCAACAGCAACCTTTACCCCCACACCAGAGATCACTGCCACGCCAGCTCTTACCAACACAGCCCAGGGTGGGACTACAGCCACACCAGTGATTGTCAGCGGTTCAGATGCAGCAGCCTGGCTGGCGAACGACCCCCCTGACAAAACCAAATTCGATCCAGGCCAGGAATTTACCGTCACCTGGACGTTAGAAAACACCGGCTCTTCCACCTGGACAACAGATTATTACATCAAATTCACCTTTGACCAGCAGATGGGCGCGCCGGAACAGGTTTTTCTCCCTTATCCCGTGCCCCCAGGAACAAACGTGCAGATCAGTGTTGATTTTATCGCACCAGAAACCGCCGGGGAAAAGCGCAGCGAATGGAAGCTGTATAACGCCAACGATGTTGGATTCTATGATTTCTATATCATCATTGAAGTTGTTGCAGCAGGGAGCTGATCGGTTTTCACCCAGCCGAACCCGTGACGATCTAAACACATGACCGATCTTCTTCGTTTGAGAAAAGACATCGAAACCGAGGCCAAACACCTCGGTTTTCAGCATGTTGGGGTGGCGTCCGCTTTCCCCGCTCCGCATTACAAAGACTTCTGTGAATGGATTGAAAATAACTACCATGGAACCATGGGATACCTGGCAAGGGAAGATACCCTCGCAAAACGCGGCGACCCACAATTAATCCTGGAAGGCTGTCAGCGCATCCTCAGCCTTGCTTTTCCCTATTCTCCTCCGCAATCCGGGTTAAGCCCAGCCCCAAGGGGGGTTGGCCGCATATCCACTTACGCCACCACGGCAGATTACCATCAAATCCTGTGGGAAAAACTGGCGAAACTGGAAGCGTTTATCCGCCAACAGGTGGATGGACCCTGCAAGCTAATATCCTATGTCGACACCGGGCCAGTGCTCGAAAGATCTTTTGCCGCCCAATCAGGCATTGGGTCAGCCGGCAAGAACAGCAACTTGATCATCCAGGGATATGGCTCTTATTTCTTCCTGGCAGAGATCCTGACCGACCTACCCCTGCCAGTGGATCCCCCCTTCACGCGCGATCTTTGCGGCACCTGTCAGCGCTGTGTGGATGCCTGTCCCACGAACTGCATCCTGCCAAATCGCACAATTGATGCCAGCCGTTGTATTTCATACCTCACCATTGAACACAAAGGCATCATCCAGGATGAGCTGAAAGCCCTGATGGGCACCTGGCTGTTTGGCTGTGATGTGTGCCAGATCATTTGCCCTCATAATTCACAGCAGCTTCCTGCTGATCAGGCTGTGGGTGAAAGAGTGTTGCCAGAAATGCTTGAACTTGAACCCCTTTTTGCCCTGGACGATCATTCATTTAAAACTAAATTTGGTCAAACGCCCCTCGCACGCGCGAAACGTGATGGAATTCTACGCAACGCAGCCATTATCCTGGGCAATCAGCGCTGTGCGAGTGCGCTGCCTGCCCTGAAAAACGCCCTTGAAAGCGAGTCCGATCCTGGACTTCAAGACGCCTGTCGATGGGCAATCCACCAAATTGAAGCCAGCTAATCCTTTTAATCATTTATTTTCGGGTAATCTTAATCCCATGGCAAACCAACCCAGCTTTTTTATCGGGAATATTCCCATCAACAACGACCTGATCCTGGCGCCTATGGATGGCGTCACAGACCTGCCATTTCGCGGTCTCTGCCGAAAACTGGGTTCAGGGCTGACTGTGACCGAATTCATCAACACCCTGGACGTGCTGACAGATCATCCACGTTACCGCAAGCGTTTGCAATATGAGCCCTATCACCGTCCACTTTCCTTGCAAATCCTCGGTGATGAGGCACAACAGATCCTTTTGGCGGCACAGCAACTCGTACCTGAGGTCAGGCCGGACATCATCGACATCAACCTCGGCTGCCAATCCAAGAATGTGACCTCGCGCGGTGCCGGTGCGGCGTTAATGAAAACGCCCGAAAAAATCGCGGCGATCTTTTCACTCATGACCAAGCATTTTGATATCCCCATTACTGGCAAAATTCGACTGGGATGGGATGAGGACCAGCTGAACTACCTGGATGTTGCTAAAATCATCGAAGACAATGGTGGGGCGATGGTGACTGTTCATGGACGCACCCGCCAGCAAGCCTATCGCGGTCAGGCACGCTGGGACCCAATCCGCGAAATCAAGCAAGCCCTCACCATCCCGGTGATTGGCAACGGCGATGTGGTAACGGTGGCAGACATCCAGCGCATTAAAACGGAAACTGGGTGTGATGCGGTTATGATCGGCCGCGCCGCCGTGGGTAATCCCTGGATTTTCAGCCGAATGGATCGGGCAGACGTTCCCGTACAGAAAGTTCACCAAACCATCGTCCAACATCTCGATGAAATGGTCAGATTTTATGGTGCAAGAGGCGTGATTACCTTCAGAAAATATCTTAAAGCCTATCTTCAGCCGTATGAGATTTCGTACGATGTAATGCAAACCTTATTGCGCAGTAAAAATCCAGATGAAGTCAAAGCCCTCCTAGCGGCGTGGCTCACGTAGACTTTACACCACACAACAACACAATCTTGCACATTTATCCCTGTCTGGTATAATCAATCACTGTGACTGGTCCGGTTCCTGGTTTCGGCTGGGGGCTTGGAGACCTGCAAATAATATTACTAAGGAGTAGCAGTGTCATGGGATTAGACAAAGATAAAAAACAAGAAATCATTCAGGAATACAAACGGCACGGTGAAGACACAGGCTCGCCTGAGGTGCAAATTGCCATCCTGACCAAGCGCATTACAGAACTGACGGACCACCTCAAAATTAACAAGCACGATGAAAGCTCACGCCGTGGGCTGCTCAAGCTGGTGGGACGACGACGACGTTTGTTAGCCTACTTGCGCCGAAAAGACTACCAAAGCTATTTGGCGCTGACTGAAAAGCTCAATATCCGCAAGAAATAATCTTTTGTTCTTAGGCAATTTTTTAAAAAGACCGCAGATCAAGTTTGTTGCAGAGCAATCAATCGAGTATGGATGGATGATTCTGTAATATATTGATCTGCGTTAGCGTGATTTAATCAATGTGAACCGCAAGTCGGGAATTGAAAATTGCTGAGGATCGAAGCCTCACCGGTTTTCAGTCCCTGACTGGGCGGAAAATTAGACGAAGGGATAACTTAATATGCAACCCAATGCAAAGATTTACCGTACAAAACTCGGTGATAAAGATATTATCATCGAAACTGGCAAACTGGCTGGACAGGCCAGTGGTGCCCTAACTATTCGACAGGGAGACAGCCTGATCTTCTCCGCAGTCACCATGGGTGAGCCGCGCGAAGGACTCGATTTCTTCCCCCTCACTGTGGACTACGAGGAACGCATGTATGCCGGCGGACGTATCCCCGGTTCCTTCTTCCGCCGAGAAGGCCGACCCACTTCGGAAGCTGTTCTCACCGCGCGCATGACCGATCGCCCGATCCGGCCATTATTCCCGGATGGGATGCGCAACGAGGTTCAGGTGATGCTCATGTCGCTTTCTGCTGATACAGAAAATCCGCTGGACATCATCGCGATCAATGCTGCATCTGCAGCGTTGATGATTTCAGATATCCCCTGGGCTGGCCCCGTAGGCGCCGTCCGAATTGGCTATTTGAATGACGAGTTGATTGTCAACCCAACCTTCAGCCAGATGGAAGAATCCAAACTGGATTTGATCGTGGTTGGCACCAAGCAAGCCATTGCCATGGTTGAAGCTGGCGCAAACGAAGTCACAGAACAGATAATGGTCGAAGCCCTTGAACTGGCGCATCAATCCATCCAGCCTATCATCGAACTGCAAGAGCAAATGGCTCGTGAAATTGGCAAACCAAAACGCGAGGTTGATTTAGCCCAAACAGATACCGCATTAATTGACCGGGTACAGGCACAAATCAAAGATCGTTTGCTCGAGATCCTCAGCAAACCCTACACCAAAGAGAACCTTTATGGCGGCATTAGCGATCTTAAAAAAGCCCTCGTCGAGGAAATGACTGCTGATAAAGCTGAAGAATTGACGGAAACAGAATACAAAGCGCTGAAAAAGACTGTCGGGAACGCTTTTGAAGAAGCAGAAAAATCCATCATCCGTGAAAAGATCCTCAACGAACGGGTTCGCCCGGATGGCCGCCGACCTGACGAGGTTCGGGACATTTGGTGCGAGATTGACTTCAGCCCCCGAGCCCATGGCTCTGGCTTATTCACACGTGGTGAAACCCAGGTGCTCACACTGGCAACCCTCGGCACACCCCGAGATGCCAAAGAGATGGATAGCCTGATCCCCACAGATTCGAAGAAACGTTATATGCATCACTATAACTTCCCACCCTACTGCACAGGTGAGACCGGACGTCTGTTCACATCCCGCAGGGAAATCGGACACGGCATGCTCGCTGAGCGCGCCCTTGAGCCCGTATTGCCGGATGAATCAGAATTTCCATACACCTTGCGCCTCGTGTCTGAGGTGATGTCTTCTAATGGATCATCCTCCATGGCATCAACATGTGGATCCACGCTGGCACTGATGGACACCGGTGTGCCGATCAAACGCCCCGTTTCGGGTGTGGCAATGGGCATGGTCAAACAGGATGATAATTATGTGATCCTGACCGACATCCTCGGCATGGAAGATCACCTGGGTGATCTGGACTTCAAAGTCACAGGAACTACCGAAGGCATTACAGCGCTCCAAATGGACATCAAGATCAGCGGCATCACAACCGCGATCATGTCCGAAGCCTTAGAGCAAGCCCGCAAAGCCCGATTGCACATCCTGGAGATCATGCTGAAGACCATCGACAAACCTCGAGCGGACATCAAAGATCATGCACCACGCATTGAGATCATCAAAGTGCCCGTTGAAAAAATTGGCGCTGTGATCGGAAAAGGTGGAGAAACCATCCGTGATATTCAGGAAACAACCGGAACACGGATTGACATTGAAGATGATGGGACCATTTTCATTTCTTCAACAGACGGTGTAGGCTATAAAGCAGCCCGAGAGCGCATTGAACGCCTGACTGAAGAAGTTGAAGTCGGACGCATCTACACCGGTAAAGTCGTTCGCACGACTGATTTTGGTGCCTTTGTGGAAATCCTGCCCGGCACAGACGGCCTGGTGCATATTTCACAGCTTGATACCAGTCACGTGCAAAACGTCACTGATATCGTCAAAGTCGGCGATGAGATTACCGTGATGGTCACCAACGTGGATAACCAGGGCAAGGTCCGCCTTTCCCGCCAGGCGCTGCTCGAAGGCTGGACGCTGGAAGAAGCCCAGGCACAGGATAGCGGTGGAAAGAAATCTTCAAACCGTGGCGGCGATCGTAACAGCCGTGGCGGCCGCAACCGACGGTAATTTACACGATACTGCAGAGACTAACATAAAGAGTTTGACCCTCGAAGAGTCAACCTCTTTTATTTTAAGTAGAAAGCTCAGAACATCGGGCGGATGGCGTTCAAGCAGCGATTCAGTCCTCAATTCACCCGTGCAACAGGGCCATCATGACAAACCAGGAAACCAGGCGAGATGCCAAGCGTCAGACAAAGATCTTCAGGCAGCTCGCAAGAACCACATAACCCCACGCCGCATCGTATCAGCGCTTCAAAGGAGAGCTGGGCGGGTAACTCGAGCAGTTGCGCAGCCTTGCCCACTGCTGTCAGCATCCCGGTTGGCCCGCAGGCATAGATGCAGCCCTGGTGCTGTTCCATACAGGCTTGTTCGATCACATCCGTCACCAATCCCCGGACGCCAGCGCTGCCATCCTCAGTGGTCAGATAAATCGCACATCCAAGCTCTTCGAATGCAGCAACCATCATCAGGTCATCGCGGGTTTTCGCCCCCAGCACCACTGTAACGCTGTGACCGATAGTGCGCGCCTGCCTGGCGAGCAAGCTGAGGGGTGCCGCGCCATAACCGCCACCCACCAACAAATGCGATTGTGAGATCAGTTCATACCCCTTTCCCAAGGGACCGCGCATCCACACGCGTTCACCCGGGCGCACCAGGCTGAGCGCATGGCTGACAGGGCCTACATCAGCGACCGTCAGCGCCAGCGGATCGTTGCCACTGATGCTGAAAGGTTTCTCGCCAATTCCGGGCAGCCACGCCATCACATATTGGCCGGGGTAGCTTTCGGGTAAGGGTGATTCAAAGACGAGCGTGCGCGTCCTGTCGTTCTCCACACGTACCTGGCTCACACGATAGGCATCAAAGAGACCCTGTCTGCTCACCTCATTGCCCTCCCCCGCATCTCTCCAAGCTGGCTGTAACCCGTTTCAACCATGAAACCCGTCAGTTCATTCGCAATCCGGGCAAACACGGCTGGACCGTCTTCCCAAACCGCAGAACCAACCCCCACCAATGTGGCGCCAGCCATGATCATCTCGGCTGCGTCGATTCCAGTGGAAACACCACCTGTGCCAATAATGGGCAAGGAAACCCGGGAAGCAATTTCTGCCACACAGCGCAGTGCAATTGGTTTGAGTGCTGGCCCTGAAAGCCCGCCTGTCCGGTTTTTGAGCACCGGCCTGCCAGCATAAGCATCAATCAGCATTGCCGGCATGGTGTTGACTGCCGTGATTGCATCGGCACCTTCTTCAGCCACAGCATGGGTGAGATCTCCGATCATCGGCACGTTAGGGGCCAGCTTAATGCTGATCGGCAGGCTGACCGCACGCCGCACCTCACGCGTGACCGCAGCCGCCATTTCCGCTGTTGCCGAAAAGGGCGTGCCAAATTCACTGGCAACGTTTGGACAGGAAATATTCACCTCGATCAAATTCGGTTCTGCGTCAGCTATCACGCGCGCCACCTCGCCAAACTGCTCCAAAGTTGGCGCAAAAATGCTGGCGAACAAAGGCACACCCAGCGTTTTCAACCGGTCGCGGGTTTCATGCAGCAGAGATACTTCTTCCTGGGCACCCGGATTGGTGAGCCCAATCGCATTAATCACGCCTCCCTGCCACGCCAATGCGACCGGGTTGTCATGCCCGGCACGCGGCTCAGGCCCGCAGGATTTTGAAGTGATCCCGCCAGCGCCTGCAAGCGCACAGCGTGCCATCAGGCTGGGGCTGGTGCCTAAAATACCGGAAGCAAGCACCAGGGGATTCTTGAGATGCAAATTCAAGAAATCAGCTGCCAAACCTGCCATCACACCCTCATCCATTCGCCATTCACCATTCACCATTCACCAATCACCATTCGCCATTCCCTATCCCTGCAAATAAGCAGTCACCCCTGAATGGGTGTCAGTATCAATAAAGCCGCGGTCTTTGAGAGCCTGCAGCACTTCATAAATATTCAGCACAGCATGCACGCGGATGCCCTCCTGCGCCAGGGCTGCCGCACCTCCCTGCTTGCGATCCACCAGCACAACCACATCCTCCACCACCAGTCCGCCTGCGCGCAGCGTCTCTGCTGCGGCCAGAATGCTCCCGCCGCTGGTGATCACATCCTCAATCAGGACTGCACGCTGCCCCGCCTGATACGCACCCTCGATGTTCTGACCTGTTCCGTGGGTTTTTGCTTCTTTCCGTGAATAGATCAGCGGCTTGCCCAATTTCCAGGCGGTTACCGCGCCCAGCGGCAGGGCAGCATAGGGCACGCCAGCGACCAGGTCGCAATCCAGCCTGCTCAACATGTTGACATAAGCAGTCGCGGCAGTGTTGAATAATTCGGGAAAAGAAACCACCCGGCGCAGATCAATATAAATGGGGGATTGTTTTCCCGAGGCTAAAGTGAAATGCCCAAATTTGACGCATCCAGACTCAAAAAGGTCGAGGATCAGCTTTTCCTTTTCAGCGTCAGCTTGTGTGGGTTTGGAAGCCACAGTCGCACGCACAGCATTGATCGCATCACGCAATTCCAGCGCAGCCTGATGTGGATCCTCAGCGTTCAGCACTGAGCGCGAAACCGGGATGATCATACCCAGCCCATCCGTCCGCAAGCCAGCCTGCAAAGCCAGCTCCAGGTTGCCGCCCTGTGCCCCAACACCGGGTGCCAAAAACCAGGTGTCCGGGCAGATCTGGCGCACCTTCTCCAGCGCCGCAGGCTGGGTAGCACCGATCACAAGCCCGATTTGATCTGGCGATCCCCAGGTTTGTGCTCTCCGGGCAATGAATTCGTAAAGGGGCGGGTCGCCGTACTGCTGAACCTCCTTTGCCGAAGGGTTTGAGGTCTGGCAGAGGACAAAGGCTGCCTTATCAGGGTCATCAAGAAAGGCGCTGACGCTGTCGCGCCCCAGGTAAGGACTGAGCGTCACCGCATCCGCATGGAATTGGTCATAAATTGCCCTGGCGTAGGCGGCAGCCGAGGAGCCAATATCCCCGCGCTTGGCATCCAAGATCACAGGCAAATCAGGGGGAATGGATTTAATAATATCAGCCAGAGCTTGCAAACCCGAAGGCCCAAACTGTTCAAAGAATGCCATATTGGGCTTGAAACAACACACCAGGTCAGCCGTGCCAGCCATCAGATTCGTTCCCCAGAACGTCAACCGCTGGTAAATATCCGCACCCTCCGGGAGCATCGCCTCCACAGGATCCAGCCCCACACACAGCAAAGACTGATTGCGCTCGATGGCATTGATCAATTTCGTAAAATAGTTCACATCTTCTCCGTCTCTATGCCTGCCCAAGCACAGCTGCCAGCAGCGCCATGCGAACAAACATGCCATTCTGAACCTGTCTGAAGTAAGCAGCGCGTGGATCACGATCCACCTTGTAATGAATCTCACCCACTCGCGGCAGGGGATGCATCACAATCATCTTTTCCTTTGCAGATTGCATTAATTCCGGTGTGATCTCGAAGTAATCCTTCACCTCTTCATATTGCAGAATATCAGTGAAGCGCTCTTTCTGGATGCGGGTGACATACAGTACATCGGCATTCTCGATCACATCTGCCACCTTATTGCTCTCGCGCACGTTAATGCCGCTATCGATCAGGTTATTCATCAGGTCCAACGGCAGCCGCAGAGTATCGGGCGAAACAAAGCGCAGTGAGACATCATATTGCGAAAGCAGTTTGGTCAGGCTGTGCACGGTTCGCCCATAGCGCAGATCACCGATCATAGCCACCTTCAAACCGTCAATCTTGCCAAGCTCAGTCTTAATGGTGTAGAGGTCCAGCAAGCCCTGGGTGGGATGCTCGCCTGCGCCGTCACCCGCGTTGATGATCGGCACATGAGCATACTTCGCCGCAGTGGCACTGGAGCCGATATCTGGATGGCGCATCACGATCACGTCACAATACTGCTCAAGCGTCAGCATACTGTCAATCAACGATTCTCCCTTTGAAACAGAAGAATACTGGATACCTTCAGTGATCGGGATCACCTTGCCCCCCAGCCGCTCCATCGCAGCAATAAAGGATGCACTGGTGCGGGTGCTGGGTTCGTAGAATACGCAAGCCAGGGTGTAACCCTTTAGCAGGTCGCAGGTGCCCCACCGTTTTGACATTGCTGCCATTTCATCTGCACGGGCAAAGATATAGTCCAGATCTGCTTTTGAAAACTGGCTGACACTGATAATGTCTTTCTGGTAAAACCCATTCATTATTTTGGGCTCACGGTTGTTTTGATCAAGGTTGAATAAGGGGACTAATTGCGTGTTTGACATCATTCTCTTTTCCATTCCAAACTAATCAGGTTGACAAAATTTGACCATCGTTGAAAACTTCTGTTCCTTTCAAGACAACTTTCCGCAGGCGGCCTGTCATGCGATGTCCTTCAAAAGGCGACCAGCCGCACTTGGTATACAATGGATGCTCAGGAAAGGTATATTGGGCATCTTTATCCACTTCAATCCAGGTGTCGGGTTGTGCAGGCAGATGATAGATGCGGCGCGGATTGTCATATAACAGCGTTATAATCCGCTCATAAGACAGCCTGCCTTCGGCAGCAGCGGTCAGCAGCAAAGACAACGTAGATTCCAGCCCGGGAACACCGGGTGGCGGTGCTGCTTGCAAAGCAGCACCTGGGTGAGGGAGCGGAGCATAATCCTGCGCGACCTCAGGTTCAAGACCAATATTGTCGCTCACACCTTTCTCTGCCAGGGTATGCGGGGCATGATCACTGGCTATACAGTCAATGGTGCTGTCAACATGCTGCCAGAGTGCATCCACATCTGCCTGAGATGCCAGCCTGGGGCGCATATCACCCAGCGGACCCAGTCGTAGTGCATCTGCTTCGGTAAGAAAGAGATGGTGGGGAGTGACCTCACAGGTGATGTCTAAACCGCTCCGCTTTGCGTCCGCGATCCGCTCAATTTCAGATTTTCGGGAAACGTGGCAGATATGCACCTTGCGGTGATAGCGTGCCGCCATAGCAATCACAACCTCCAGCATCTCTTCTTCTGCATGCACAGCAATCGGCTTCTGTTCTGGCCAGGCGAGGAAGATTTGCCGCAGCGTGTCGGCGCCCTCAACCCGCAATGGACCATATGTCTCGTTCAGGTAGATTTTTAGCGCTGGGGCTGCCTGAGCCAATGCTGGCAGGGCATCCACATGCTCAGCAGAAGCACCCGCAAACATAAAAATATCGCACAGACTCTCGTTCATGGCTCTGGTCTGTGCGATATGCCAATTGGGATAGTTCACCAGCGGCGGCTGGGTGTTTGGCATGGCGAGTAGGGTCGTGAACCCTCCCGCCAGCGCCGCCGCGCTGCCGGTGCGGAAATCCTCTTTGTGTTCACCTCCTGGCGTGCGCAAATGCACATGCACGTCGATCAATCCGGGTAATTTCATGCCGCTATTTCTTCTGTCATTAATCCAAATTGATTACTTTTATCACCATCAGGAAAGTTCGTCAAGGCTGAAATGACAGGCTGAAATGCAATTGCTGTCATCTCTTATCGATTCTACACCATTTTCAATCCTCAACCGTGGTCTCGCGCCGCCAACCATCTGGAAAAATGCAAAAAGCCCGGATCCAGTTTGGACACGCGCTTTTTGTGGAATATTTTATTGATTTTGGCCAAATCGAAGAAAGTATTCAGTGCAAAAACAAGCTTTACGTAATCAGTTAAAGCCTGTGAAATAAAACCATGCGAAAGCGGTCTGATTTCTCGATTGGCTTTCCAGATTAACTCATCTGCGACTTCTGACAGGGATCAGACATACAGCAGCTGGTTAAGTTTTGCGCCTGGTTTTTGAGCCCTCTCGCGATCGAAACTCGCCCACTGAATGATTTCTCCCCCAAACCCGCAGCGAACCCATCCACCAGAGAAGACGCCGTCAATGAATCCGCCTCAGGGCGAGAGCGATACACGCGGGCATTTCGCTGCGCGTCCTCAATCTCCAGCCGCTTTTCCCACAAGACCACCGCATTAATTAACTGATTTTGATACATCATCCACCTCTTTCTTGCAACCGGTTGCATTAGCAACTAAAAAAAATATAGAACATCTAAGCCGATTTACGAACGACCAATTCCACCGGCAAGGTTACATTGGTGACCACACCCGTCTGGATATATTGAACAAGGTTCTCTGCCAATAGTTTCCCGGCCAAGGGGATGTTCTGTCGGATTGTGGTCAGCGGCAGGTTGTTGTAATTCGCAATCGACAGATCGTCATAGCCCACAACAGCAATATCCCCAGGGACCTGCTTGCCCCGATTCTGGATCACGTTAATCGCTGCAATTGCCATCAAATCACTGTTGACAAATACCGCATCCAGATCTGGCGCCTGATCCAGCAGCTGCTCCATAGCGGCATAACCCGAAGCGTGAGAGTAATCGCCATAGACCAGCAAATTCGGGTCCACCTGCCTTCCGACATTCTGGAGGGCTTGCTCATAACCCTTCAATCGTTCCTGTACCTCCCGCTCATAATCAGAACCACCCAAAAAAGCTATTTTCTGCCTGCCAATCTGGATCAGGTGCTCTGTCGCCAATCGCCCTCCGGTAACGTTATCCGCAGTCACCGAGCAGTAGTTTGCGTTGGCTTGCGGCACGCCCCAAACAATGAAAGGAGCATGGATGTCCAGCAAAGTCTTAATATGTGACTGTTTCTTACTGGATGTCATCAGGACAAACCCATCCACCCTGCCGCTTTCCAGGTACTGTGTAGCCCATTCCGAATCGCGGGGATCAACATGGACGATCAACATCTCATAGCCGAGCGGATGCAGCCCGTTTGTGATCCCACCCATGATCTCCAGGCTGAACAAATCTTCCATGGAAAAGGCTTTGACGTGATAGGCATTCGTCACAAAGGCAATAGTGTGACTTTTTTGTGTGCTGAGGTTCCGCGCCGGGATGTTGATCCGGAAGTGATGCTCTTCAGCAATTGCCTGGATTCGCTTTTTGGTTTCCGCCCTGACCAATGGGCTGTCGTTCAGGGCACGCGATACGGTCGCCTTTGAGACATTGGCGATCCGGGCGATATCTGCGATGGTGCGAACAGATTTTGTGTTCATCCTAACCTTCAAATTATTGTAACCGGTTACATTATAACAAATTCAATGACACCTGTCAAGTATTTTGACACCATCCAGTCTGTGTATTTCCGCACGGAATTTTTCCGAAAATACGTTGTGTTTGACCTACCGCTTTTTCGCTTTGCGCAATTTTTTGTAACTCTTATCGAGAGATCTCAAAATCTGGTCTTCGCGTTTCCCCACAAACGCCAGCAGCGAGATTTCATCCTCCATAGATGCCCTCCCAGCCACTTCCATGCGTCTTTGATGCCGATTTCTCATTTTTGCCAGTGAATGCACCACGCCTTTTACCACAACCGGGCGATCACTCGATGCCAGGAGGAAGGACAGAACGACTTCATCTTGCCTGGCAAACGGATTATCCTCTGGCAAAAATAACCCGATCCGGATCTGATTTTCTTCCAGCACGGCAATTTCAGCCAGGTCTACCGTCATTTCGGACTGCTCAGCTGAGGTGATCGTCACCATGATGGGTTTTTCAGGCGCAACCCATGAATGAGCTAAATCCGGGGTAATGCTTTTAGGGATCTGCAGCCGTTTGAGCACAACCACCTGGTTGGTGTAATCAATTGAGACAGGATATGCGCGAATTAATCCGGGCAGCAATTTGGATTCGAGATAGGTTCGCCTTTCTTCGCGAATGCAAACCGTCTGGTAAGGATGGACAACAACGCCGATAAAATCCGGGTGAATCATCGCCACCGTTGCCTCGTTAACAATTGGAACACCTTGAAAAGTGTTATGCAGAATCACAGGTCGCCCCTGATTCAGATGCAGGTGCAACTGCTCCAGGATAATTTCTTCCGTCATCTCTTCAATAGTCAGTTTATCCACTTCACGTCTCCCTTTCCCAAATCCTGAAGCAAGCACTCACGCACTGGTTGGGAGTTTGGGCATTTCAGGCCCATCCACCCCTAATTGATCTGCCAGCGCAGCGCGCAGTGCAGTGCGATCATCCCAGGGGTACTCAATGTGACCAAAACACATCGATTGTTCATGTCCCTTACCGCACAAGATCACCAAATCTCCCTTTTTAGCCCGGCCAACTGCCCGACGGATGGCTGTACCACGGTCAGGTTCAAGCCAGTAATCCTTCCCCTCAACGGCACCAGAACGCTGTGCACCTTCAGCCATATCCGCCAAAATTGACTCCAATGATTCGGTGCGCGGATCCTCCGCCGTCAGGAACATCTCATCGGCAATCATTGCCGCTGTTTCAGGCATCAGCTTGCGTTTTTCCACATCGCGCAGCCCTGCCGAACCAAATACGGCAATCACCCTGCCTTCGGTCAGCTCCCGTGCCGTCAATAAAGATTGTTTAATGGCATTGGGCGTGTGAGCAAAATCAACGATCGCCAGGAAATCCTGTCCCAGGTCAATCCGTTCCATTCTGCCTGGAATGATCTCAACCGTCCTAAAAGCCTTCTGAACTGCGTCAATCGAAACCCCCAAGCCAACCACAGTCAACCCGATCGCCGCCAGGCTGTTATGAACATTATAAAGCCCAATCAGCGGCGTTTGAATGTGAAGCGCCCCTTCCAATCCATGTACATCAAACTGCAAATCGTGGGGGGTCACCACAATGTTGGAAGGTCGCAGATCGGCATCATCCGCAAGACTATACGAAAGCTGTCGCACCTCACTGACCCTACTGAGATAAGCGTAGGAGTCATCGTCTTTGTTCAAAACTGCCAGTTTTTCAATCCCTTTGGTTGGATATTTGCTCAGCGCTTCAAACAATCTGCCCTTGGCTTCCAAATAGCCCTGGTAAGTGCGGTGGTAATCCAGATGCTCGTGGGTTACATTGGTCACTGCAGCCAGATCATACGCCACTGCCGCCACACGCCGCTGTGCCAGCCCGTGTGATGTCGTTTCCAGAACCACGTGAGTCAATCCAGCATCTCGCATTCTTGCCAGGTAATGCTGAATATCCGGCGCTTCTGGCGTGGTGACGTGGAAACCCGTATCGAGGACTTCATCGCCAATCACCGCGTTCACTGTTGAAATCATCCCAACCGGGATGCCAGCTGTCTGCAAAATGTGAAACACCAGGTTGGTGGTGGTGGTTTTTCCGTCTGTGCCTGTCACCCCAATCACGACCATATCTTGAGAGGGGTAGTCATAAAAAGCTGCTGAAAACTCCGCCAGCGCCTGCCGATCATCCCACGCAATCTGAACATAAGGCACATCCAGGGCTGCTGGCGCTCGTGTGCCGACCACGGCGGTTGCCCCCTGCGCCACGGCGGACCTAATGAATTGGTGCCCATCGTAATTCTCACCAACCAGGGCAAAAAAAACGTCGCCTGGTTTCACCTTGCGCGAATCCCACGCAATCCCACCAATTTCAGCATCATGCGGTTTGTTCAAAACACGATCCCCCATGCCCGCCAGGCACGCTTTTAAGGATTTTTGGTAAGGATTGTTCAAGTTAATTTCTGCCTTTTGATGATGCTATAGTTCTACTATATCCTGAAGGGAAGATTCATACAAGAGAACCTTTTCCTTTGCCTGATTTAAATTGATTTGTAAGGTTCACAGCCACCCGTCAGGACCGCTTAATCGGGGTCTGGTAGGGCTCCCTCATCCCCTTCAATCGCCTCTCTTGCCGCTGCAGACTTTCTAATCGCTTTCCTCACGATAAAGAACAATGCAATCAAGGTGAAAGGTGCACTGCCAATCAATAAAATCAGCGTGAAACGCGGAAAACTATCCATTCGGAGATCCAATAAAACCCCCACCCCAATCGCCACTACTGCGATCAACAAGGTGAGACACCCCGAACCAAGACTGATCAACAGCGAGCGCCTCACATTTTTCAAATTCTCTGCCAGGTTTTCATCTCGATTCTCATTCATCATTTTCCCTTATCTGCTCTATTCATTAAGCCAACCCCACTGCACTGCCAGCCTGCATGGGCTTGATTACCTGGTGACGCTACGGCTGCCCTTTTCCTGCGCGACCCGCCCCATCACGAACAGCACACCCCACAGGAGAAGCCCGACTACGCCAAACCACAGCACCAAACCGCGGCCGACACCCCACAGGGCGGTTACGCGCGTCATCACATCCACAACTGCCACGGGCACAGCTGAAAACGATTCCTGGTCTTGGTTATAAAATCCCAAGGAAACCACCACCTCACCCGGATAGTCGCCCTCCTGGGTACCCTTCAGCGACCATTCTAAAGTTAATGCTTGCCCGGGGGCGATGGCAGATTGGATTTGTCCGGGTGGGTCCAATGTCAGCCCACTGAAAAATGGAACCGCCAGCACCACCTGGGCTTCTCCACCCACATCAGAGGAACCCTTCTCACTTGATTCTGTAAAATGAACCGTGAGCTCGCCCGCTTCTCCCGACCGCAGCACCCTCGGCCAGGATGCTGTCAGGGTATAATCCTGCTGACTCGAGAATTCAGTCTCCGTTGGAGACCCGGGCAAAACGCCTGCTGGAATCTCAATCTGGACTGCATCCCTCGGCATGGGCCAAACCGCCCAGGCAAGGTTCACCAACCCTAAAGCCAGAAACACCAGGCTGAACCCATAAAGCAGACTGCCTGCCGATAGGCTGCGTTTAGCGGTTATCTTCCTCATCCCAGCCACACCAACACAGCCATACAAAAGATGACTGCCCCTGCCATCACAGCCTGTGCCCACCCGCTGCCCGATTGCATTGCCAGGTGAAGCCCAAACGGCAGGGCAAGCAGCAGCACGAACAACACCGTGCCCAAACTAGCACTTAATCCTTTTCGTCGTTTCTTTTCCATTACCATCAGCCTATCCCCGGGTCAACACAAACAGGATATACGTCACCAGTGAGACAGCCGCAATCGTGATCAAACCATAGCCCAGGATCTTGCGCATCACCACGCCCTCCTCACCCGAAAGTCCCACCGTGCTGCAGCCAACAATCACTTTGGCGGGCGCCAGCACGCTCCCAAAGGACGCCCCAGCCGTCTGGGCAGCCAGTACCAGCGGCACACTCAGGTTCAGCAGCTCGGCTGATTTCATCTGCAACACCGCAAAAAGCACATTGGAGTTGGTATTACTGCCCGTGATGAAAGCGCCCAGCGCCCCAATAAAAGGCGCCACAACCGGATAGAATTCACGGCTGAAGCTGACTGCCAATCCCTCCGCCAGCAAATAGGTCATCCCGCTGTGCAGCATGATCGATGCCACTCCAACCATTGCCAGGATCCCAAGGCTGGAACCCACCCCGCTCTTGGCAACGCGCCCCAAAACGTGCCCAAAAGCCCCCGGCTTGATCAATCCAATCGCTCGATAAAAAACGTATGAAATCACACAGGTATAGAACAATATTGCGCCCGGGTGACCAAAAAGATGGAGCACCCTGCCCGGTCCGGCAGGCGTCATCCAGCCAAAGTCTGTCATCACTTCAGGAAATTGTAAGGTAAAGGCCACCTGGTCCAGAAAGGCGCTGATTGGTTTCACCAGGTTCACGGTGAATGCCAGCACCACCAGCAGGGCATAGCCTACCAAAGAAAGCCAGATCCGTTTGGGATGATCTATGCTGCCGTCTTCGCTCGCCTCCAGTTGGTGAACAGGAACCTCATCATGGTGATTGCGATACCTCGGCAGGCGCAGCATCAAAAAACCCACCACGAGTCCCACCACACCAGCGCCCGTGCTCCCCAGCGTCCACAGGCTGTTGGTTGCCAAAAGGTACTGAGTCACCCCCATCACCACGGTCAGCAACAAAACAGGTAAAAAGGCTTTCTTCAAGCTCTTCCACCCATTACCGATCACCACCACCAGCAGCCCGCTTGGAAAGGCAACAATCCCCAGGATCAGGGCTGAAAGCGGCGCTAACATCTCACCTGGCAATCCCGTCACAGCGATCAGGGTTTGGAACGAGGTTGCCAGCGAGCCAAATGTGACCGACCACCCATCCCCCAGGGATGCCATCGCCACAGCCTGGATAGGCGAAAACCCCAACCCCACCAGGATCGGGGCGCAGACAGCAACAGGCACGCCAAACCCGCCCATACCCTGCAAAAACGTCACCAGCAGCCAGCCGATCAGGATTGATTGCATCACGCGATCATCCGTCAGGCGCGGCATCGCCTGCCCAATCAGGCGGATCGCTCCGGCTTCTTTGGAGATATTGAACAGTAAGAGCGCCATCCAGATGATGAGCAACACATCCAGGCTGAGCAATACCGCCTTAATTTGTGCTACAGCCAGCAGCTCAAAACCTGCCCCAAAAAACAGTCGGGCAACCAGCACCGCCACAAACCAACCCATGCCACCAGCACGGCTGCCGCCCCAGCGGAAAGCCAGCATCAAAACCACCACCACCAAAATAGGCATCAATGCTAACATCCAGGTTCCAAAAGTTAATGATAAATCCATGTCTTTGCTTCTCTTAAATAAAAATAGCGGCTGGTTTCCCGTCCCAGAATCAAAAATTTAACGTGATCGATGACCCGTTCTTCGTTACCCTCGCAGAGAGCACGCCTTGCGTCCCGGGCTGCCCGCCGCCCACAAAGACCTCAAACTGACCCGGCTCAATCGTCCACTGCCCGTCATCTGTCACACAGGCAAATTGCTTTGGTTCAACGGTATGGGTGATATAAGCCCGTTCCCCGGGTGCCAAATGCACCCGTCTGAAACCCACCAGGTTGTGGCGCGGCACGGGTACAGCGGCTTCCACGTCTCGCAGGTAAATCTGGACAACCTCATAGCCACTGACTCTGCCCGTATTGATCACCTCAAAACTCACCTGGAACATTCCAGGGTGGTCAAATTCCTCTGGATTGACCACCAGGTTCTGATACTCAAAAGTGGTATAGCTCAACCCGTATCCAAAGGGATAGAGCACATCGCCCTCAAAATAACGGTAGGTCCTGCCCGACATGGCGTAATCTTCATAGGGAGGCAAATCCTCAACGGATCGATAGAAGGTGATGGGCAGTCGTCCGCCGGGGTTGGTATCGCCAAACAGCGCTTCTGCCACCGCTCGGCCTCCCGCCTGTCCCGGATACCAGGCTTCGAGGATGGCTGGGATATGTTCATCTGCCCAATTGACAGCCAGGGCACTGCCATTCAGCAGCACCAGCACCACCGGTTTCCCCGTTGCACCCACCGCCCTCAGGAGCGCCTCCTGTTCGCCGGGTAGATCAATATCCCGCCGGTCGCCCCTACTGACATTTGCAGTCGAAATTCCTTCTTGCTGGTTTTCCTCACCCTCCAGCTGCTGGTTTAGCCCCAACACCATCACAACCACATCTGCCCCTTCTGCAGTTCGGATAGCTTCTTCAAAGCCCTCAGGGCTGGGCTCAGTGATGCCGCAGCCAGGGGCATATACCACCTTTGAGCTGGGAAAGATCACGTGCCGGATACCCTGCAAAATGGTGGTTGATTCGGCTGGCTCGCCATAATAATTACCGCGCAGGACCAGTTCATCATCTGCGTTCGGTCCGATCACCGCGATCACACCAGGGTCTTTGCTGAGCGGCAGCAGGTGATCCGCATTTTTCAGCAGCACCAGCGACTGCCGTGCCACCTCCAACGCCAGTGCCTGGTTAGCAAGTGACTGATTGGCTTCAATCGGAATACTGGCATAGGGCACCTGTTCAGGTGGATCAAACATCCCCAAACGAATCCGCACAGCAAAGAGATAACGCAGGGCAAGGTCAATCTCCCTTTCGGAAAGCAGCCCATGCCCCACTGCTGCCATCAGATGCTCGTAGGTGCAGCCGCAGTTCAGGTTGCAGCCCGCCTGCACCGCCATGGCAGAAGCCTCTTCCAGCGATTCAGCCAACTGATGCTGCTCGTAAATATCCCGGATCGCGCCGCAATCCGAAACGATGTAGCCTTCAAATCCCCACGCCTGGCGCAAGATCCCCTGCAGCAGCGTGGGACTGGCACAGCAAGCTTCGCCGTTGGTGCGGTTATATGCACCCATCACCCCTGCCACGTTCCCCTCGCGCACTAGCGCTTCAAAAGCGGGTAAATAATTGGTTTTCAGGTCACGTATGTTTACCTGGGCATCAAACCCGTGGCGGTCAGCCTCGGGTCCGCTGTGCACAGCGAAATGCTTGGCACAGGCAGCTGTCTTCAAGTATTGTGGGTCATCCCCCTGCAATCCCCGCACAAACTGCACCCCCAGCCTCGCCGAAAGGTAAGGATCCTCCCCGTAGGTCTCCTGTCCCCTACCCCAGCGCGGATCGCGGAAGATATTGATATTGGGGGACCAGAAGGTCAGCCCCTTATAGCGGCCATGATCCCCCTGGCGCAGCGCCTCGTGATATTTGGCGCGCCCCTCATCCGAGATCACATCCCCCATTCGACGCACCAGGTCTTCATTCCAGGTCGCGGCAATCCCAATCGCCTGGGGAAAGACCGTTGCTCCGCCCGCCCGCGCCACGCCGTGCAGCGCTTCATTCCACCAGTTATAAGGCGGGATGCCAAGCCTTTCCACCCCTGGGGCGTCGTCCATCATCTGCGAGACCTTTTCCGCCAACGTCATACGGGCAATCAGATCTTCTGAGCGGATCTGGGGCGAAAATTCAGGATTCAGATAGATCGGGGTTTTTTCAGTGATTCCAGTCAAAACAATCTCCTCATTCAGGTAATGTCCAAATTATAAACGACAAATGCCACGACCGCGCAAAACCCTCATAAGAACATTTTCCCATCTTCACAAGAGAGTAATCAATGGTAAAATGGATGGTGCAATTTGGGGCAGTGGCGGAATGGCAGACGCAACGGACTTAAAATCCGTCGGTAGTAGTACCGTGTGGGTTCGACTCCCACCTGCCCTATTGCATAAGAAGCGGCGCGATGCCGCTTTTTGGTTTAATGGGGAATGGGGAATGGAAGAAAAATTATTTTTGATTATGCAGAACAATTAATATCAGCTTGGATTCAACTCGCAAGTGCAACAAAATATGTGTGTGATCTGGAAGTAAGCAGATCCACATTAAAAGGGAAAAACTTGACATCAATAATAGCATTGTGGGGATATTTTCCGGATTCCAGGATTATTAAACAATGCCACACGATGATATGTAACGATCGTATGAAGTACGTCCCACCT
>DIXG01000040.1 GCA_002436005.1 Anaerolineaceae bacterium UBA6086
ATCTGGGTCTTTACCCATGATTCCATTGGCGTGGGGGAAGATGGACCTACTCACCAGCCGGTTGAGCATATTGCCAGCTTGCGGGTGATCCCGGGATTGGTAACCCTCCGGCCTGCTGATGCGAATGAGACTGCCCAAGCCTGGCGGTATGCAATCAAAAGTCGGAAGCCCACGGCACTCATTCTTTCCCGCCAAAAATTGCCGACCATTGACCGAGAAATTTTTACAGATGCGGAAGAATTGAGCAAAGGTGCCTACGTCCTGGCGGACATGGGTGATGCTGATCCAGACCTGATCTTGATGGCTTCTGGATCTGAGGTTGATCTCATCCTTCGGGCTGCCGGAAACCTGGCTGCGGAGGGAATGAACGTGCGCGTGGTTTCTTTCCCCAGCTGGGAATTGTTTGCGCAACAGGATCAGGCTTACCGTGACCAGGTTTTACCCCCTTCAATCAAGCATCGCCTGGCGGTTGAGGCGGGTTCAACTATGGGTTGGGATCGCTGGGTGGGGGATAGCGGACGAATCGTCGGAATTGACACATTTGGGGCTTCAGCGCCTGGCAATAAGGTCATGCAGGAATATGGATTTACGATTGCGAGGGTCATTGATGCGGTGCTGGATATGATCAATGCAGATATGATGGGGAAGGCAGATCGAAATAATGGTTGGAAGTAATTGAAAGGACCTCTGATGAAAGTTGCTGTTGCTGCAGATCATGGTGGTTTTCCATTAAAACAGACGGTGATCGATACCTTGCTTGCCATGGGACATACTCCGATCGACTTTGGAACGGATTCAGATCAAAGCGTCGATTACCCTGACTTTACAGAAAAAGCCGGGATGGCAATTGTTAATGGCGAAGCTGAGCGCGCGGTAGTGCTTTGTGGGTCAGGTGTGGGCGCATGCATCACGGGTAATAAAATCCCTGGCGTATATGCTTGTTTGTGCCACGATACTTATTCTGCTGCTCAGGGCGTGGAACATGACCAGATGAATATGTTGTGTTTGGGTGCGCGCGTGATTGGGCCTGAACTTGCGATTCGCATCGTGCAGGCGTTTATCACGGCTGAGTTCTCTGAGGAATCGCGTCATTTTCGGCGTGTGGGAAAAATGAAACTAATTGAGAGTAAGCGTTTGAAAGGATAAAGCCATGTCCAGTGTTGCAAAATTACATCTCCTCGGTCAATCAATCTGGTATGACAATTTGCAAAGATCCCTGATCGAAGATGGCACATTAAAGGACAAGATTGAACGCCGCGAAATTTTTGGCGTGACCTCAAACCCAAGCATCTTTCAGAAGGCAATTGCTAAATCGCAGGATTATGATGCAGACCTGCAGACGATGGCATGGGCTGATCTTTCATCCGAACAAATTTTTTATCGATTAGCTATTCAGGATATTCAGAATTTGGCTGATTTATTTTTGCCCTATTACCACGCCTCAAGCGGTGCGGATGGGTTTGTCAGCCTTGAAGTGAATCCCCATCTGGCAAATGACACACAGGGCACCATTAACGAAGTACGATGGCTGTGGGAGACGGTTAATCGTCCCAACCTGATGGTGAAAATTCCCGCCACAAAGGCTGGTTTACCGGCGATTACAGAAGCAATTGCGGCAGGGGTTAATGTGAATGTGACCCTGATCTTTTCACGCAAACGCTATGAAGAAGTGATGTCTGCCTATCTTGACGGGCTGGAAAAGCGGATGGCTGCTGGTAAAGAAATTGACGGCATCGCATCGGTAGCGTCTTTTTTCGTCTCAAGATTGGAAACGAAAGCCGATCAAATGCTGCAGACGGTCATTGATGGGGGCGGCGCTCGGGCTGAGATTGCAAAATCCTTGAAGGGCAAACTGGCTGTGGAGAATACCCGTCTTGCCTACCAGTTGTACAAGACTGTTTTCAACAGCGAACGGTTTAAGGCGCTTGCCAATAACGGCGCGCAAAAGCAGCGCCCTTTGTGGGCATCTACCAGTACCAAGGACGAGGCTTACAGTGACATCAAGTATGTCTCCGAACTGGTGGCTGAAAATTCGGTCAACACTGTACCGCCTGAAACTTTGGAAGCCTTTCTGGACCATGGGGAACCAGAATTGACTATTGAGCGTGGATTAGATCGGGCTGAGGTGGATTTCCGATTGCTTTCCGATTTGGGCATTTCTATTGATAATATCACTCAAGAGCTTGAAGACGAGGGGATTCAGCAATTTATGGATGCCTTTGATTCTCTTCTGAAGACGATTGATGCACGCAAAGAACAATTCCAGAAGGAAATTGCAGCCCTTTCTGATGTCGTCCCATTGGAGGTTGAAGCGCTCAAGTCCGCGGATGTCGTTGGCAGGATGTTTCGCAGCGATCCGACTGTTTGGACTGACTCAGCTGAACAAAAATCTGAAATTCAAAAGCGATTGGGCTGGCTGAACCTGCCCACTGAAAGCGCGTTCCTGATCCGAAGTTTAGAGGAATTTGCTGCTGATTGCCGAAAGGACGGCATGGAGCAGGTCCTCCTGTTGGGTATGGGCGGCTCATCACTGGCGCCTGAAACAATGAACCTCATCCTGGGTGAACAAGCCAATGGGATGGCGTTCAAAATCCTTGATTCCACCATCCCGGCACAGGTGAAAGAAGCAGAAGCGTGGGTGGATTTTGAAAAAACGCTCTTCATTGTTGCCAGCAAATCTGGTACGACCAGTGAAACAATGTCGATGTTCCATTATTTTTGGGCGAAGACTGAAGCGCTGGTTGGCGAAACCTGCGGATCGCATTTTGTGGCGATCACGGATCCAGGCAGCAGCCTGGCGGCTCTGGGAGAAGAAAAGCAATTTAGGGCTGTTTTTACGGCAAATCCAAACGTAGGCGGGCGTTACTCGGCGCTGACTCATTTCGGACTGGTTCCAGCAGCACTGATGGGTATAGATCTCGATGTGTTTCTCAATTCGGCTCAGGTGGAAGCTGAGCACAGCTTGCCATTACGAGATCTTGAACTAAACCTGGCAGTGTTGTTGGGCATTCTGGCAGGTCAGGGCGCAATCAACGGGAAGGATAAATTGACATTCATAGCCGATGATAGATTGGCACCGCTTGGTCCCTGGTTGGAGCAGTTGGTGGCTGAAAGCAGCGGCAAGAATGGCAAAGGTATTGTGCCAATCGCGGATGAACCCCTGGGTGACCCTGCCCGGTATGGGGATGACCGCTTGTTTGTTTACCTCTGCCATGATAGACAGCATGAGTCATTCGTATCGGATTTGATCCAAAATGGACAACCAGTTGTGCGGTTGGAAGTGCCTGATCTATACTCCCTGGCGGGGCAGTTCTACCGTTGGGAGCTGGCAGTTGCCATCGCTTGCAGCCAGATCGGGGTCAATGCGTTTGATCAACCCGATGTACAGGATAATAAAAATCGAACGAAGGAGAAAATCGCTGCTTTCAAACAGAGCGGCAGCCTGGCAGAGCCAGAAGTGCTGTGGGAGAAGGACGGGATCCAGATTTTTGGTGAGGAATTTGATGGCTTGGCACAATGCAAAACGCTTTTTGATGTGCTGGATGCCTTTGCTGGATTATCTCGGCAAGGGGATTACATTGCGATTAACGCTTATGTGCCTCGTAATGCCACAACGCTTGACAATCTGACCCATCTGCGAAAGCGTTTGCTCGAAAGCACCGGGCGCGCGACTACATTGGGTTTTGGTCCACGATTCTTGCATTCTACCGGTCAGCTTCATAAGGGCGGTGGAGACAATGGG
>DIXG01000010.1 GCA_002436005.1 Anaerolineaceae bacterium UBA6086
GCGTAAGAAACCACAGGTGTTGACGATCAAGAATTCCGCCTCTTCAGGATATTCAGTGGGTGAATACCCTTGACGGTTGAGTAATTGCGCCATTGATTCCGAATCGACCAGATTTTTGGCGCAGCCGAGTGATATCAGGTGATAGGTGCTGGTTGTTCGTTTAGTCATTTAGTTCAGAATCCGTCGGGGTAGGGAACAGGGTCTGTGTTGGGGATGGTGTCGGCGTAGGGGTTTGGGACGCCACAGGGGTTTCAGTAATGGTTGGTGTGATGGTTGCTGTTGGTCTCACAAGCCCGTTCCTGGTAAAAATCAAGTTTACAACCTGTCCAAAATTACCTGGAGAACCAATATCATCTCCATTAAAGAAAATTTGGAGCACGCCAGCATTGCCCGTCAGGATTTCCACACTTTCTTCCCCATAGTAGTCATAAGCATTTCCTGGCATAATGCGCCCTTCAAAGACCAGCTCTGAGTCGGAAACAACCTGAAGCCAGGCTTGCTGCCTGGGAACAATCAGCAGGTTGATGGGGCTGTTATTTGGCAGCGGCGTGAAGATAGGTTCAGGTCCATCGGGACCTGGCTCCGCTGTTTCAGTTCCATTTTCAATAACTTCATCTGCTGCTTGTGTCATCTGCTGGGTTGGTGTGGGCGTTGCCAGCAGGATGTCGGAAACTTCGGGCAGCTCAGTGGGATTGGTGGGGGTGTTATCTGTGCTGAGAATGCGGTTGGCACCCCAGACGACGAAAGCTGAAAAAAGGAGAAAAAAGATTGTAATAACCATCAGGTCAAGTGAAAAAAAGTTTCGCAGCCTCAGCTTTGCTGTCGAAAGTTCTTTTGCTGAGGATTTCTTGACCTGTGATTCAAACTGGTTTTTTTCCTCCCTTTGGCGCTGCAAACCATCGGCATATTTGAGCAGGACTTTATCCACATCCAAATTGAGAAAATCAGCATAGTTTTGCAGCAAACCGCGTGCCTGCGCTGGAGAAGGAACCAGGTCAAATTTACCCGCTTCCATGGCATGAATGTATCTCGGGGCAATGTGAATATTTTGATGGATGTCATCAACAGATAGACTGATTAGCTCTCTGCGTTTGATCAGAGTCTCTCCAATTTCTTTGAAGATGCGTTCCGATTCAATGGCAGATGAATTCCCTGGAGGTCGATGCTCCTCCTCATTTTCAGCCAAATGAGGTTCATGTTCATGAGGGATTTCTTCAGAAGTTTCCTCAGCGACAGGCTTCTTATCCTCAATAAGAGCTTCTGTTGGTGTTCCCTCGCTGCTGACCTCAGTTTCTGGTTCTTCCGGTTCCTGTTCAGTCGGCGATTGGCTCGAAAGGTTGGAATCAACCCCCTTTACCTGAAGATCCTCGATTACGACGCCCAGCTCGCTGGCAATTAAACGCAGAAAGCCGCGCAACTGGACTTTCGATGGGATAGATTCTTCATCACCAGCCTCAATCGCCTGAATGTATTCCGGGCGAATGCGAGTTTTGAGCGCTATTTCATCAAGTGAGATCCCCCTGCCTTCGCGGATTTCTTTTAATTGTTCGCCAATGTGCTTTGCCATAGCTGTATTATATTCCAAATAGAAACCGGCCTGTCTGATTTTGTCATCACAGGCCGGTTCAAGTTTGTTGTTGCGTGATTTTTAAGGTTATGCTTCGTCTGTGGCTGCTTCTTCGTCTTCCACAAATTCCGCTGCTTCTTCAACGACGGTCTCAACCTCTTCTGCGACAGCGGTGTTGTCCGCAGGAACTTCTACTGCAGGTTCTTCTTCAGCCTGTTTTTCATCGACAGGCAGTTCGCCTTCACGATGGACAACCACGGTCACTTCTGGAACAAGATCCATTGTGAGGTGGATCGGCACGGTAAAAGTGCCTAATTGGCGAATCGGTTCGGTCTCAACCTGGCGTTTCTCGATCTCGATCTCGTATAAGTCGTAAATGGCTTTGACGATTTCCTCATCGCTCACGGAACCATAGAGGCGTCCTGTCTCGCCAGCCTTGACGGGGAAAAGCAATTTCTTGCCGTTCAAAACTTCGGCAACGTCGCCTAATTCCTCATTCAAAACAGCGCGTCGTTCAGTTGCTTTTTTGGCAATCCGTTCAGCTTGCTGCATTGAACCTTGGGTGGCAGGAATAGCATATCCCTGGGGGATCAGGTAGTTACGGCCATATCCTGCAGCCACCTTTTTGATTTCACCAGCCCGACCTAATTTGTAAACATCTTTGATCAGTAATACTTTCATTTCACAAGCCCTTTCTTTCAAATGGTTTTAGTCTTGCTCGAAGGGTACAACGAACAAGCCAAGAGATTTTACCAGAAATGGCTGCAATAGGCAATCAGCTAAAGGAGGCTCGCCTGTGGATTTTTGCCTTAATCTTTTGGAATTATGATCACAAGTTTGACGGAATCAGAGGTTGGAATAGGCGGTTTCTGCTAAGCGTTCAATTGAATTCGGGTATACTTGGAGAGTATCTACCAATCTATCATTTGAGGTTGCCTATGTCATTGAAAGATGAAATGAATCGTTGGGAAAAGGAAACGTATCAGCCCCTGGTGAATCGTTTTCCGGAACGCAAAGAGCGCTTTGAGACCTCTTCGGGGATTCCGCTGCCGCCAGTTATATTGCCACCTGAAACGCAGCAATATTTGGAAAAATTGGGATTCCCGGGGGAATATCCATTTACACGCGGCGTTCAGCCCAACATGTTCCGTGGCAGGCTCTGGACCATGCGGCAATATGCTGGTTATGCGACAGCTGAGGAATCGAATGCCCGATACCGGTATTTGCTCGATCAGGGTCAGACAGGTTTATCTGTTGCGTTTGACCTGCCAACGCAAATTGGTTATGACGCTGACGATCCACTGGCACAGGGTGAAGTTGGTAAGGTGGGTGTCTCGATCTCGTCCATGGCAGACATGGAAACGCTGTTTCAGGGTATTCCATTGGACAAGGTTTCGACGAGCATGACCATCAATGCGCCTGCGTCGATTTTGCTGGCTTTTTATATCGCTGTGGCAAAAAAGCAGGGAGTGCCGCTTGAAAAATTAAGGGGAACTATCCAGAACGATATTCTTAAAGAGTATGTGGCGAGGGGAACGTATATCTTTCCGCCTGAACCATCGATGCGCTTGATCACAGATGTGTTCAAATTTTGTAAAGACAACATCCCGCGCTGGAATACGATCAGCATCTCGGGATATCATATTCGCGAGGCGGGTTCAACCGCTGCACAGGAAGTGGCATTCACGCTGGCAAACGCGATTGCGTACGTTCAGGCTGCAGTTGATGCGGGTTTAGCAGTAGATGATTTTGCCAGCCAGCTGTCCTTTTTCTTTAATGCACATAATAATTTCCTGGAAGAAATTGCCAAATTTCGGGCTGCAAGGCGCCTGTATGCAAAGATTATGAAAGAACGCTTTGGCGCACAGGATGATGGTTCATGTAAGCTGCGTTTCCATACCCAAACCGCCGGCTCCACACTGACAGCGCAGCAACCTGAAAACAATATCGTTCGCGTCACCCTGCAGGCGCTGGCGGCAGTGCTGGGCGGCACACAATCCCTGCACACCAACAGCATGGATGAAGCGCTGTGGCTGCCAACGGAAAAATCAGTGCGGGTTGCGCTTCGCACGCAGCAGGTGATTGCCTTTGAATCCGGGGTGGCGGATACAGTGGATCCAATGGCGGGATCGTTTGTGGTGGAATCCCTCACGGATCAGATTGAATCACTGGCTGAAGAATACATTGAAAAAATTGATGCCATGGGCGGTGCACTGCAGGCGATCAATCATGGGTTTATGCAGCGCGAGATCCAGGAGGCAGCCTTTAAAGCGCAGAGAGCGATAGAAACCGGGGAAGATATTGTTGTGGGCTTGAACGAATTCCAGGTGGAAGAAACCATTGAGCTCGAATCCTTGACGGTAGACCCACAGGTTGAAGAAAATCAAAGGCAAAAGCTTGCGGATTTGCGGCAAAAGCGTGATCAAACCGCTGCTGATCAGCTCCTCAGCCAATTGCGAGATGCGGCAGAGAGTGACAGTGCGCTGATGCCCATTTTTATTGCATGTGCAGAAAATAACATCACCCTCGGTGAAATCTGCGGCGTTTTACGCCAGGTTTGGGGTGAATATCGACCGCCGACATTCATCTAATTGGAGGAAGAATGCCAAGTATCAAAAAAATTAATCACGTTGCGATTGTTGTAGAAGATATTGATTCAGCCCTTTCTTTTTGGCGCGACCAGCTGGGGCTGACTCTGGATCACATCGAGGATGTGCCATCGCAAGCCTCAAAAGTGGCATTTATGCCCATTGGTGAGGGCGAGGTGGAACTGGTTCAGCCGACACAATCGGATTCCGGGCTGGCAGGTTTTCTTGAAAAACGCGGTGAGGGAATGCATCACCTGTGCATCGAGGTGGATGATATCAGCGCGATGCTTTCAGCTTTGAAAGAAAAGCAGGTAAGATTAATCAATGAAGAACCCCTTGAGCTCCCTGGAAGGAAGATGGCTTTTATCCATCCAAAATCAGCAAATGGTGTATTGATTGAGCTGTATGAGGTTCTTGATTAAAGAAAAAACCAATCATTATCAATTAGAAAGGTTATTATGACCAAGCCAACCCAGCAATGGGCTAATCCTCCTGAATTGCAGATTGATCTGGAGAAGGATTACAAAGCGATCCTGCACACGGATAAAGGAGATATTAAGATCAACCTCTTTGAAAAGAAAGTCCCCAAGACTGTCAATAATTTTGTGTTTCTTGCACTTCAGGGCTTCTATGATGGCACGTTTTTCCACCGTGTGATATTGAACTTTATGGTGCAGGGCGGTGATCCCACGGGCACGGGCTCTGGTGGACCAGGTTACCAGTTTGCTGATGAGTTTGATGAATCACTACGGCATAACAAACCTGGCATTCTATCAATGGCAAACGCCGGGCCAAACACAAACGGCTCCCAGTTTTTTATCACCCATGTACCAACCCCATGGTTGGATGATAAGCACA
>DIXG01000078.1:0-1061 GCA_002436005.1 Anaerolineaceae bacterium UBA6086
GCCAGAAGAGAAAGATCTGGTAGTAGCAGCGAATCGATCAGATAATCTTTTTCTGTGGTGGAAAACTGGATCAGGCACACCTGTTCCTGGTAGGCGTAAAGGCTGTTGGATTCGGTATCGACTGCCAGGATTTCCTGCTTGGCGAGCTCGTCAATAATATCGCGGAGTTGTTGCGGTTGATCAATCCAGATCAACTCGGTTTCGTTGAGGTTTTTCAGCATAGTATGATTATAGCGCATCATCACGGGGAAGAAGAACGAGGATTAAGCTGGTTTACAGCGTGCTGCATGTGCATAGTTAATGGGGAAAATCCTAACCACGGCTGAGGTTTGGGCATTGCTGTTATAATTTTTTACACCTTTATACAAACACATGCAAGGAGTTAAGATGCAAAAAAAGAGGATCGTGATCACTTATTGCGCTGTCTGACATTACGATTCAAAAGCCGCCAGTTTGGCGGAGAATTTATTGTCGCGATGGTCTGATCAGATCGCTTCACTCACACTGATCCCATCGGAGGGCGGTCTTTTTGAGGTGGACGTGGATGATGTGCGCATCTATTCCAAAGCCCAAACCGGGCGGCATGCACAGCCCGGTGAGGTGGAATCCTTTTTTGAACAACGATTGAGCAAGCGGTAGGGCTGGCATGAGGAGGAACCAATGAGAGCGGTGATCCAGCGGGTGAGTGAGGCGCAGGTGGCGGTGGATGGTCGAACTGTTGCCAAAATAGGACAGGGTTTGGTGATCTTGCTTGGGATTGCCCCTGAGGACACGCGATCACAGGCGGAAGCGCTGGCAGATAAACTGGTTCACCTGCGCATCTTTGAGGATGAGGCGGGCAAAATGAACCGCTCTGCACTTGATGTGGCTGGTGAGGCAATCGTAGTCTCCCAGTTCACATTGTTTGCGGACACACGCAAAGGGCGCCGTCCTTCGTTTGTGGGGGCAGCCAACCCGGAAATTGCCGAACCATTGGTGGATGCTTTTACTGAGATGCTGACCGTGCGAGGCCTTCCAACACAAAAAGGAGTCTTTGGCGCCCACATGGCGGTCTCGCTGGT
>DIXG01000078.1:1206-3927 GCA_002436005.1 Anaerolineaceae bacterium UBA6086
TTGGCGGTTTCATCATCCACGCGGTTCACACCCACATCAATCACGGTTGCGCCAGGTTTGATCCAGTCCCCACGCACATACTCGGGGATGCCAATGGCGGCAACCACGATATCGGCTTTTCGGATGATACCAGGGATATCCTGGGTGCGGGAGTGGCAGATGGTGACGGTGCTGTTGGCGCGAACCAGCAGTAGGGCGACGGGCATGCCAACGATATTGGATCTGCCCATCACGACCGCGTTAGCGCCTTCCATCTTAGTGCCCGATTCCTCGAGCAGGCGGATGACACCAGCCGGGGTGGCGGGCAAAAAGAGGGGTTCCCGTCCTTTTTGTGCCAGTCTTCCAATGTTGAGAGGGTGAAAACCGTCCACATCTTTGCTCAGGCTGATGGAATTGAGGACTTTTTCCTCATCCAGCCCCGCGGGCAGGGGCAGCTGGACTAAAATGCCGTGAATGGCTGGATCGGCATTTAATTTTCCAACCAGGGTCTCCACTTCTTCCTGGGATGCATCAGCGGGCAATGTATGCCCGATAGAGATGATGCCAGCCTCTTCACAGGCTTTATGCTTCATCCGGACATACACCTTCGAAGCAGGGTTCTCACCCACCAAAACCGTTGCCAAACCTGGCATTGGTAAACCCTTAGCGGCTCTTTCTTCTACCCGTTGTTTGACTTCCTCGCGTAGTTTTTCTGCGATGGCTTTTCCATCAATTAATGTTGCTCCCATAAAACCTCCATATTCAGAATTTGTCTAATAGGATTATACCTGAATCGATTATAATCTCAGTATGACATCACAAAACACTCCACAAAACATCATGGTTGTTGGCATTGCCGGGGGAACGGGTTCGGGAAAGACCACACTGGCTGACCTGATCCTGAGGCGTATGGGACCTGATCGGATTGGATATTTACCCCATGATGCCTATTATCGAGAACAAAGAGATTTGCCCCTTGAAGAACGGGCAAAGGTTAATTATGATCACCCGGATTCTCTGGAGACCGAATTGTTAATTGAGCATATTCAGGCTCTGATGCAGGGTCAGGCGATTGACATGCCGGTCTATGATTTCACCATTCACAACCGCAAGGCAGAAACCGTGCGAGTGGAACCGCGACAGGTGATTTTGGTGGAAGGCATTCTGATCTTCGTAGAAAAGCAGCTGCGCGATCTGTTTGAGATGAAGATTTATGTGGATACCGATGCGGACATTCGTTTTATCCGCCGGCTCACGCGAGATATGGGGGAGCGCGATCGCACGCTAAACTCTGTGGTCGATCAATACCTGAGCACGGTGAGGCCCATGCACATGGAATTTGTGGAGGCATCCAAACGCTATGCGGATATTATTGTGCCGCAGGGCGGTATGAACCCGGTGGCACTGGAAATGGTCATTGCCCGGTTACAAACCCTGATGAGCGGAGAAATTGACGTTGACTCCCAACGTAATCAATCCGCCCCCTGATCTTGACGAAGTCAGGCAAAGTGGCGAGGTAAAGAAACCCCTTTCGAAAACCACTTTAAATATCCTTCGCGTTGTCATTCTGGTCGGTGTGATCGCCCTGACAGTGGTTTTGGTGATCAATCGGGATGAAATTCAAAAATTACAGGCATACGGCTATCCGGGCATCTTTTTGTTTTCAATTCTTGCCAATGCCACGATCCTATTCCCGGTGCCCGGTGTGGTATTCACTTCAGCCATGGGTGCCGTGTTCGACCCATTTTTTGTGTCCCTTGCGGCGGGCGCCGGAGCCGCCCTGGGGGAGCTCTCGGGTTATTTGGCCGGGTTCAGCGGTCAGGCTGTGGTAGAGAACACGGCACGTTACGAGAAAGAGGTCGCATGGATGCGAAAGTATGGTGATGTGACCATCCTTGTGCTGGCGTTCATTCCAAACCCCGTGTTTGACCTGGCAGGGGCGGTGGCGGGCGTGCTGAAGATGCCGGTGTGGAAGTTCCTGATCTATTGTGTCATTGGGAAAATCTTAAAGATGATGATGTTTGCCTATGCAGGCAATTGGGTGTTGAACCTGCTGGAAACCATTTTTTAATTTGTTTACTATGCCAAATGGAATGCGAATTGAATTGACGAGGTAAAAATGACAATGCAAAAGGTTGATAAATATATTGAAGAAAACCTGGACCAGAGCATTAAAGAGCTTTCAAAGCTTTGTGCCCAGCCCAGCGTTGCTGCCCAAAAATGGGGCATGGAGGAGTGTGCCAACCTGGTGGCAGAAAGCCTGGCGGCGCGCGGTTTTGCCGTCCAGATCCTGCCAACTGGTGGATCACCGGTGGTGTTTGGTGAACGGAAAGGACGGGTGGACAGAACACTGATCGTCTATGATCATTATGATGTCCAACCCCCTGAGCCGCTTGACTTGTGGGAAACACCGCCCTTTGAGCCGACGATTCGCGAGGGCAGACTTTTCGCCCGTGGCGTGGCTGACAACAAGGGGAACCTGGTCGGGAGATTGCATGCCATTGATGCGATTCTGGCGGCGGAGGGCGAATTGCCCTGCACAATTAAGTTCGTCGTTGAAGGTGAGGAGGAGATTGGCAGCGTAAATCTGGAGCCCTTTGTGAAGGCGCACCGGGATTTGCTGGCAGGGGACGTGTGTGTGTGGGAGGTAGGTGGGGTGGATCATGAGGATACACCGATCCAGATGCTGGGCTTACGGGGGATTTGTTATGTGGAACTGCATGCACGCACCGCCAACCAGGA
>DIXG01000078.1:4042-4740 GCA_002436005.1 Anaerolineaceae bacterium UBA6086
TGGCAATTCAAGGTGTCTACCAGCCAACCTGCACCATTTGCGGGCTGACTGCCGGTTACCAGGGTACTGGCTCTAAGACAGTGCTGCCGGCAACAGCCAGCGCCAAGGTGGATTTTAGGCTGGTGCCCAACCAGACCCCTGCAAAGGTGTTGGAGCAGCTCAGGACACATTTGGATGCCCATGGATTTGAGGACATCGAGATTGTGGATTTGGGCGGCAACCCGGCAGCCAAAACCGACCCTGACCATCCTGCGGTAGCGATGGCTGTGCGGGCAGCCCGGGATGTGTATGAGAAGCCCACCCGCCTGATCCCGATGATCGGTGGATCCGGTCCAAATTTCATCTTCCAGAAATATCTGGATGTGCCGATTATCTCTTCTGGCGCAGGTGATTCGCAGAGCAACGCCCATGCTCCCAACGAGTCCATCAGCCTGGATCTGTATCAGAAGGGTGCCAAACACTTTGCTCGCCTGGTGCTGTTGATGGAAACCTATTGAGCGAATTTAATTTGACAAATGGCTGATTTTCAATAAGATAACAGGGTGTTTAGACCATTAGATGTGGTGATTTCCGCACACTCGCAGTCGGATCACACTTGGTGAGTAGTGAATGGTGAGTGGTGAGTAGTGAATGGTCAGTGGCCAGTGGTGAAAGTGTGCTGCACCACATTAATGTGAAAATTTGAATGAAGCAAGAAG
>DIXG01000041.1 GCA_002436005.1 Anaerolineaceae bacterium UBA6086
GGGAGATGTCTTTTTAATTAAGTGGATGCCGGTTCGAATACCCATCAGGGTAGGACCTCCGGTCGCCCGCTCTGAAAGACACCTCTCGTGATGGGGAGGTGTTTTTTAAATTAAGTGGATGCAGGTTCGAATACCCATGAGGGTAGGACTTCCGGTCGCCTGCTCTGAAAGACACCTCTCGTGATAGGGAGGTGTCTTTTTAATTAAGTGGATGCCGGTTCGAATACCCATGAGGGTAGGACCTCCGGTCGCCCGCTCTGGAAGACACCTCTCGTGATAGGGAGATGTCTTTTTAATTAAGTGGATGCCGGTTCGAATACCCATCAGGGTAGGACCTCCGGTCGCCCGCTCTGGAAGACACCTCCGACATTAGGTGGTGTCTTTTATTTTTCACCTATGATTCCCGTCAGGCTTCGCACTCCGGTCACTCGCTCTGAGATGGAGCCAGAACAATCTGTCCATAAAGCCTTAAGCGTTTGTTTTTCCAAATGCTAAGTTAGAAATCGCCCCTAAGAGCGCCCTTGGGATTATAATTGCCTTCAGTACTCACTTCATCCAGGATCATCTTGTATGCAGAACTTCATTGGACAGCAAATTGATCGCTACCGGGTCANNTCATCCGCACGGAAGCCATCCCGCCGGAGCAGGTTGAGCGCTTAATGCAGCGCTTTGAGCGTGAAGCCAAAGCCCAGGCGCAGTTTTCGCACCCCAATATTGTGCCGGTCTATGATTATGGCGAGGTGAATGGCTCGCCTTTCCTGGTGATGGAATACATCTCCGGCGGCACCCTCAAAGAAAAACTGGGGAAACCAGTGCCCTGTGTGCAGGCAATCGCTTGGGTGGCGCCAATTGCGGATGCGCTCAGCTACGCCCACAGCCTGGGCGTGGTGCACCGCGATGTGAAGCCCTCCAATATTCTCTTCAACCGGGCAGGCCGCCCCATCCTGACGGATTTTGGGATTGCCAAGATTCTGGAGGGCAATGACGTGACCCTGACGGGCACGGGGCTGGGGGTGGGGACGCCGGAGTATATGGCGCCGGAGCAATGGCACGGGCAGGCAAGCGAAGCCAACGATCAGTATGCACTGGGTGTGGTGCTGTATGAATTGATCACGGGGCAGAAGCCCTACACCGCCGAAACGCCGGTGGCGATCGCGTTGAAGCAGATGAGCGAACCCCTGCAGCGTCCGAGCAAGCTGGTGGCGGATATCCCCGAGAGCCTGGAAAAGGTACTTTACAAGGCGCTCGCCATGAGGCCGGAAGACCGCTATGAGAGCATGCGGCATTTTTATTCTGCCCTGATCAGCCTGGTGCAGCGAAGTGACACGGAGCCAATAAGCAGTCGGATGGCAGCGGAAGTCGACCTGGTGGGAAGCGAAGCTGAAACGGTTGACCAGCTCTCTGAAACCCCGCATTATTCCCTTTCGGTTCCGCCCGCAACCCCAAAGCCAGCGTCGAAGAAAGCCCCCCGCAGGTCCTTCCCGGGCTGGGTGGTGGGGGTGGGCGTTCCGCTCTTGCTGCTTTGCCTTGCGGGCGCCGTGGTCGCTGCCGTCCTGGTGAGCCGCAATCTTGGCAGGGAGGACCGCGAGGAGGAACCCGTTCCGATCTCGGCAGCGGCGGAGGCCACCGTGGTTTTTCCAACCCAGGTGATCGAGACCGAAGAGACAGGGGCTTCGACCCCAATCCTGCAGCCCACCAACCCTAAGGCAACGGCTACCGCTTTTGTTGAAAAGCCCACGCCTGAGCCAATTTCCTCTGTTTACATCACCCCGACACCGAGACTCTACACGCCTCTCTCCGGTTGCGCCGAATCGCAGCTGCACCTCGGTGATTCTGCCTTTGTGAGCTATGACGGCGGGAAGAACCGGCTGCGCAGTGCGCCCGATACCAGCAAGGATAACAGCGTGGGTGAAATTCAGCCGGGCGAGGTGGTCATGATCATTGATGGACCGGTGTGCAATTTTGGCTGGGTGCTGTGGAAGGTGGAGACCACCTCCCAAAAAACCGGTTGGACGCCAGAGGGAGATGGAACTGAATTCTGGCTGCTGCCGCTGACCACGCGCCAGGTCTGTGATGGTGCCCTGCCCACCCGTTTGGTGGAGGGCAAAAAAGCGAAAGTAAATGAGGAACCGCCGGATGCCAACCTGCTGCGGGAAGGTCCCAGCCGTTTTGATACGGTGATTGATCGCATCAAACCCGGACATTGGATGAAGGTGCTGGAGGGACCGGTGTGCGGTGAAAAGGCGAACTGGTGGAAGGTTGAAAGCCTGGACACCGGAAAGGTGGGCTGGACGATGGAAGGCAACCTGGATACCTATTACCTTTCACCGGAGCCTTGAGGGTAAATTGGCTGATTGGTAAATTATTATCTGGCGAGATAGGATATATTTGGAAATGCAAAACTACGTCGGACAGCAAATTGATCGTTATCGCATCACCGAGCGCCTGGGGCAGGGCGGGATGGCGGTGGTCTATAAAGCCTATGACACGCGGCTGGAGCGGGATGTGGCTATCAAGATCATCCGCACGGAAGCGATTCCCCAGGAGCAGCATGAGCGCCTGCTGAAACGCTTTGAACGTGAAGCCAAAGCCCAGGCGCGCTTTTCTCACCCGAATATTGTGTCGGTCTATGACTATGGCGAGGTGAATGCCTCACCCTACCTGGTGATGGAATACATTCGGGGCGGCACGCTGAAGGAACGCCTGCATGGACCTGTGGACTGGCGGCAGGCGATCAGCTGGCTGGTGCCGATAGCGGACGCGCTGGGTTATGCCCATGAACGACAGACGATCCACCGCGATGTGAAACCAAGCAACATTCTGTTTGGCGAGAACGACCGCCCGCTGCTGACGGATTTCGGCATCGCCAAGCTGCTGGAAACAGACGAAGCCACCCTGACGGGGACCGGGCTGGGCGTGGGCACGCCAGAGTACATGGCGCCGGAGCAGTGGCAGGGCAAAGCCACCCCGGCGACAGACCAGTATGCCCTGGGCGTGGTGCTGTATGAGCTGCTGACGGGGCAGAAGCCCTATACGGCTGATACGCCGGTGGCGGTGGCGTTGATGCAGATGAGCGAACCGCTGCGCAGCCCGCGCACCCTGGCACCGAGCATACCAGAAGCGCTGGAAAAGCTGCTCTATAAGGCGCTGGCACGGGATCCGCAGGATCGCTATGAAGACATGCTTGCGCTCAGAAAGGCGCTGGAGAACGTCTCCAACGGAGAACCGATCGCTTCAATCCCGCTGCCTTCCCAAAACGCTCAACCTGACCTTAATGCCAAGCCTGTCTTTGAGACAAAACCCGAACCTAAACCAGAAGTCAAACCCGAACCTGAACCCTTGCGCCAACCAGCATACGTACGCTCCTTTGATAGCGAAGGTGAAACCCGGGACATGCTCGATACAGGAACGGGGGTGCGTGTGGTGTCGGCTCCCAAGAAGATCGAGAAGAAAAGCAGCCAGGCGAACTGGCTGCTGTGGGGGGGTGTGGGCGCGGCGGTGTTGATCGGGCTGTTGATTGGGATCATCCTGTTGATCCAAAATCTGACCGCTGAACCAGCGAGGAATTTATCTTCCGATTCTGAAAATCTTCCTGTAGTGGAGGGGCCGATTTTTGAGGAGGAGGCAACAGATCCCCTCCCGACACCAGAGCCCATCATAACAGATCCTGCGATTACTGAACTTGACACGGCTGTCGGCGCTGATGTCCCTGAAATAGTTTCCTATCAGCCTGTTGGGAGGATTCCCTCAAGTGGCAATCAGGAGAGTTTCAGGGCTGTGGAAGAAAAAGATGGTTATCTTTATATATTAAACACCAGTGGATCAATGCATACTTATGATGTAAGAAGCCTTTCTCCTGATGATGCAAACCCTGATTACCTTTATTCAACGGATATACCCAATGATTACGGTTTGCTCCGCAATGGGAATTACCTGTATGCCTTTGGTTGGGATGGGTTAACGGTTGTTGATATCAGTGATCCTGCTGACCCCACCATCCTGAGGACGACCAATGATTATTATATCAACAACCTTATCAAACACGATCAGTATCTGGTTGGTGTCGGGCATTATGGGGTCATGATTTATTCGATTTCTGATCCATCAGACCCTGTCCTGCTCTCCTACTATGACCTGGGCTACGAAAAAGTGCTCTTCTCTGCTGAAATTTATGGGAATGCGCTCTACACTTCTGAATTTGAATACCTGGATACCGGGGAGTCTGTGCAGATATTCCGGGTCTTTGATTTTTCCGACCCAACTTCTCTGGTGGAGGTCAATGCTTTTGAAACGGATGATACCGCCTATCATATGAAGGTGGTGGGCGATCAGTTGCTGACCTGTGATGATTTCTTTGTCAGGTTATGGGATCTGAAAAGCCCCTTTGAGCCGGCATTGCTTGCTGAGAGTGATGCCAGTTCCCGGGTTTGCCTTTTGGATGATAACGGCTACCTGGTCACCAATGGCGAGGTTTTCCATCTTGAAAATGATACGATTACCCGTGTCAACACCTTTGACCCGGAAGACAACCAAGGTTCAGGTTTCCCCTTTGGCTCAGCTAAAAATGAAAATTTTGTTTTCCTGGCGCAGGAAAATCAAATCCTGATCCTTTCAAAACCTGCCAACGGTTTAGCTGAAGAATCCTCCCAGGAGCTAACCTATTCGGTCGGCGATTTGAAGATCAATCTGACAGATGGGGCGGAGATGGTCTATGTGCCAGCCGGGGAGTTCTTGATGGGGAGTGAAGATGATGATGCCTATGAT
>DIXG01000043.1:0-2817 GCA_002436005.1 Anaerolineaceae bacterium UBA6086
ACTTGATTTAATTTTACAACTGCATTATACTGGATGCACTAGTGGTTAAAAGTGGAGATAAGTGGGACTAAGTGGAGCGCCGGGAGACCGGCGTGCCATACTTAAAAGGAGCAGCAGAACAAATGTTCTTAGGTCGATATGAACATACCATCGATGAGAAAGGGCGAATCACCATCCCCGCAAAATTCCGCGAGGCTTTGGATGATACGGTCTATATCACGCAGGGATTCGATGGCAATCTGCAGGCTTTCCCTCCCGACCTGTTCGAGCTGATGTCCAGCCAGGTGCGCTCCATCAGCTATCTGGACGCGAACAGCCGAAGACTGCGCCGGATATTATTTTCGAACGCTGAGCAAGCCAGGTTCGACAGCGCCGGCCGCATTCTTCTGCCCGCATTTCTGAGAGAGACTGCAAATCTCAATGAAATTGCGATCGTGGTCGGCAGCGGAGAATATTTCGAGCTCTGGTCCCCAGAAAACTGGCAACTGCAGCAAACATCGCTGAACGATATCGAAGCGAACGAACAACGATTCAGCGCCCTGGAATTAAAAACCCTACAATGAACGACTCAATTCATGGGGGGGGAACGTCGTCGGGCAAAGATGACAGCCCAGTTCCCCACCAACCAGTTCTTTACCATGAAGTACTGGAGGCTTTATCGCCATCTTCCGGTCGAGATTACCTCGATGGGACGCTGGGCGCAGGCGGCCATGCTGAAGGCATCCTGATCGCTTCAGCACCCCACGGCAGGCTGCTCGGCATTGACCTCGACCTGGAGGCGCTCACGATTGCTCGTCAGCGCTTGATGGTTTATGGTGATCGTGTGATCATCGATCAGGCTTCCTACCAAAACGCACCCGAGATCCTGAAAAGGATCGGCTGGCGCCATGTCAACGGAATCCTGCTGGACCTTGGCGTTTCATCCATGCAGATTGACCAACCTGAACGGGGCTTTTCTTTTATGAAAGAGGGTCCCCTGGATATGCGGTTCAATCAAAGTGCGGGTTCAAGCGCCGCCGAACTGGTCAACACTCTGAACGAGAAACAGCTGGCAGACATCCTCTGGAAGTTTGGGGAGGAAAGGTTTTCTCGCAGAATTGCCCGTGCAATTGTGGCGGCAAGACCGCTGCACTCCACAGAAGAATTGGCTAATCTGGTCCAAAGAGCTGTTCCAGGATATGAACCCCATCTGCATCCAGCCACCCGTACCTTTCAAGCGCTCAGGATCGCTGTCAATCAAGAGCTTCAGGTGATTGCTGAAGCTCTGCCACGGCTGCTGGACTGCCTGGCACCTGGCGGCAGGATCGCTGTGATCAGCTTTCATTCACTTGAAGATCGAATCGTGAAAGAAGCTTTCAGGCGAGAAAGTCGGGATTGCATCTGTCCACCAGAGCAACCGGTATGCACCTGTAATCACACCGCCACAATCCGGTTAATGAGCAGGAAGCCGGTGACAGCGACAGAACGGGAAATTTTGGAAAATCCGCGGTCCAGGAGTGCCAGGCTGCGGGTCGCAGAAAAAATTGAACAGGCACAATCATTGCAAGGTTAACGTTATGAACTACCGAATCATACAAGCTTATAAACAAGCCCCCTGGCGAGTCCAAATACAATGGATTGGCCTGTTTTTGCTTGCGTTGGTCCTCATTACAGCCATTATAGGCATTTACTTAAATGTAAGTGCCCAGGCAGCGACTTCAGGGCGAATGATTCAGTTCATCGAAAGAGATTCTGAGGAGATCGCCAATGAAATTGCTGAGCTGACTGCCAACCTCGCAAAAGCAAAATCCGCCGAAAGGATGCTCGAACGAGCGGAGGCCATGGGGTTCCGAATGCTGGACCCTGCTGCAGCAGTGTATCTTGAAATCCCTGGGTTTGATCCCAGTGCAGATCTCGAACTTGCCCCACCCAGAGTGAACACGATTTCCGAATCGCCTATTATCCGTTCTGCCTATAAATCATCGCTGTGGGAATGGTTTGTAAAGCAGATTTGGCAAATGCCAGCCAGCAGCCTGGAACCTGCGGGAGAAAGTGTGCCATGAACAAGCAATCTCTCTGGCGTTACGTTTTCGTTACTGCAGCCTGTGCAATTTTTGGCATTGCGATCGTGGTGCAGCTGGTAAGGATCAATTACACCACCTACGCAAAGGAACTCCTCGAGAAGTCACAGGACTATCAGGGGGTGGAAAAAACCATCTACCCGCCACGCGGCACCATTTATGACCGCTCAGGGCATATTCTTGCCACCAACAAGATCGGATACGAGCTGGGAATCGAACTTAAATCTGTGGTAGATCCTGAATCGATTGCGTTTGCCACCGCCAGCATCTTGGAGAACATGGATTACGCGGCCATTTATCAAATTGCCAGCACAGAAAAAAGAGAGATCGAAAACCGATATTTCGTGCTTTCCAGCTATGTGAGCAAAGAAGACATTGAAGAGCTGGAAAAGCTGGAAGAAACCTATGCCCTGCGCAGAACCGAGACCAAATCCTTCAAACCCAGCCTTTCCGGGTTGGTTTGGACGCCCATGCAGCAGCGCACTTATCCTGAAGGCACGTTGGCAGCCAATGTGCTCGGATTCTACAACTACTTCTCGCGTGAAACCGCCCAGGGCGTTTATGGCGTCGAGGAAGCATATAACCGCCTGCTGACTGGCAAGCCCGAAAATATTTACCTTCCCAACGATCCCTACCTGGTTGAGGTGCTGCCCGAGATCAACCCGGGTGCCAGCCTGGTGTTGACCATTGACCGTGAAATTCAAAAAATGTTGGAAGACACCCTTGCTGAGGCAATTGATTGGTCTGGCGCTGTGGG
>DIXG01000043.1:2990-7845 GCA_002436005.1 Anaerolineaceae bacterium UBA6086
TCGCCATTGACCTGCTCGGACCAGACCTGTTTTATCAATACCTGCAAGCTTTTGGCTTTGGCAGAAGCAGCGGCATTGACCTGGCAAGCGAAGCCAATTATCCCCTGCGAATTCCTGAAAACAACCAGTGGGTTGAACTTGATCTTGCGACCAACTCCTTCGGTCAGGGCATTGCCGTCACGCCCATCCAAATGGTGACTGCCGTTTCAGCCATCGCCAACGATGGCAAAATGATGACCCCTCACGTTGTCCGTAGTGTTGTAGATCGTGGGCAGCAATATGATGTGCCCCCCCAGGTCATTAACACACCTGTTTCTGCAGAGACTGCAAGAACACTGACGGATATGCTGGCAATTGCCCTCGAAGAAGAGGCTTCAATTGCCCTGGTGGAAGGGTATCGTGTTGCGGGCAAAACGGGCACAGGCGAAATTCCTACTGAACTGGGATATACCAGCTCCCAAACCAACACTTCCTTTGTGGGTTGGGGACCGGTGGACGATCCCAAGTTTGTCGTTTATGTGTGGCTCGAAAAACCCACTATCTCACAGTGGGGCTCTGAAGTGGCGGCACCGGTCTTCAGAGACGTCGTGGAAAAATTAGTGGTCTTAATGCGCATCCCACCGGACAATATCCGGCTAGGACTGACTAGCGAATAAACAAGGAAATTGTGATCACACTGAACGCATTACTTACCGCACTCACAAAAGAAAGTATCACAACGCTGGATAGACCCATCAGCAGTGTTGTGATCGACTCGCGTGAGGCTGCAAGCGGCAGCCTGTTTATTGCCATTCCCGGGGAACGCGTCAACGGGCACGACTTTGTGCAGGCAGCGTTTGATCGCGGTGCCCAGTTCGCGTTGATTGACCAACCTGTTGAAGGCATTTTTCACACCGAAGATTTACGCCAGGGCTGCTTTAAGCCGGAGCGTTTCACACCATCCTTGCCCATCTGTCTGCGGGTTGATAACACCCTCCAGGCACTCCAAACGCTTGCCGCTTATTGGCGAGACCAGCACGCCCTGCGTGTGATTGGAATCACGGGCAGTGTGGGAAAAACCTCCACCAAAGAGCTGACAGCAGCTTTGCTGTCCCAAAAATTCACTGTGCTCAAAAACCCAGGAAATCGCAATAACGAAATTGGTCTCCCGCTCACCGTCCTGGAACTGGATAAAAATCATGACTGTGCCGTTTTGGAGATGGGATTTTATGTTCCCGGTGAGATCCAAATCCTGTGCAGCATTGCCAGACCCCATGTCGGATTGGTCACAAATATCGGCACCGTGCACGCCGAGCGCGCTGGCTCACAAGAAGCCATCGCCAGGGGTAAAGCAGAACTGGTTGAATCCTTGCCTGCCGATGGGGTCGCCATCCTCAATCTGGATGATCCCTGGGTGAGGCAAATGCAAAATCAAACCCGGGCACGTGTCCTCACCTATGCAGTCAACCAAAACGCCGACCTGACTGCAAGTGCAATTCAATCACAGGGACTGCAGGGCATTTCTTGCCAGGTTCATTACCAGGGTGAAAGCCATCCCATCCACTCTCCCCTCCTCGGCGAGTTTTCAGTGTACACCCTTCTGGCGGCAACCGCGGTTGCCCTTTCAGAAGGCTTAAGCTGGGAAGAGATCACCACGGGCCTTTCCCAAACCCGGGTTGACCGGCGAATGCGTCATTTCACTCTGCCCGATGGTATCGTCATTTTGGATGACTCCTATAATGCTGCACCCGAATCAACCAGCGCCGCACTTAAGCTGCTGCAAAGTTTGCAGGGAAGACGAGTGGCAATCCTGGGTGATATGCTGGAATTAGGTCCCTATGAACAACAGGGGCATCAAGCCGTAGGCGAAATGGCTGCATTATCAGCAGATTTGCTGATCCTGGTGGGGGAACGTTCACGGGTCACAGCCAAAGCCGCACTTGAGAATGGCTTTGCCAAAGAAAACCTGCATTGGTTCAAAGATTCCAGCCAGGCATCAATCCCTTCATCAAATCTTATCCAACCGGGAGATGTTGTATTGGTCAAAGGATCCAACAGTATGCACATGGATCTGATCGTGAACGCATTGGAGGTGAAACCATGATGGAAAACACCTCAGTTGCCATCGCAATCAGCGGTCTCAGCTTCATCATGACGGTCATCTGGGGAGAACCCCTGATTCATTTACTGCAGGCTTGGCGCATTGGAAAGATTATCCGAGAAGACGGTCCTGCCCAGCACCAGCTCAAAACCGGTACGCCCACCATGGGCGGTTTCATGTTTCTGATTCCGGTGACGTTGCTGACGATCCTGTTCAACGCAGTATCCATTTTCGGCTTCAACCTGCTGGGGCGCTCTGTGCTGCTGCCGCTGGTCACCATGTGGGCTTTTGCATTTTTGGGTATGGTGGATGACTGGGAAGGTATTCGCGGTCCCCGGCGTGGACTTGGCATGCGTGCCAAAACCAAGTTTGGGTTCCAGATTGTACTGGCGATTGCGATTGCCTTTGCCCTGCGAGATATTCTCGAAGTGCCCCAGCTGCTCTGGTTCACAGCAGAAGAACCAATCAGCCTCGGAGCACTGTATATTCCAATTGCCGTCTTCATCATTGTCGGTACATCCAATGCAGTCAACTTCACCGATGGGTTGGACGGTCTCGCAGGCTTGATCGCCGCCACCGCTTTTGCAGCCTTTGGTTTCGTGGGCATCATCCAGGGACAGCACTATTTAGCCCGTTTCTGCTTTTCATTGGTAGGCGCTTTGCTTGGCTTTTTGTGGTTTAATGTACACCCCGCTAAACTTTACATGGGCGATACCGGTTCACTTGCACTGGGCGCAACCCTGGCGGTTGTCGCTCTGATGACCGGTCAGTGGTTGATCATTCCGTTGATCGCGGTTATTCCAGTCAGCGAGGCAATGAGCGTGGTCATTCAAATTCTATATTTTAAGGCAACCGGCGGCAAGCGCTTCTTTAAAATGGCACCGTTGCATCACCATTTTGAACTCTTGGGTTGGAGCGAAACGCAAGTCGTTCAACGGTTCTGGTTGATCAGCCTGGTATTCACTATGCTTGGCATAGCACTGGTTTTTGTGGAGTAAATGATGTCTGATTGGCAAGGAAAGAAAGTGGTCATGATTGGCGCTGCCCGACAGGGTATTGCGCTCACACGCTACCTGGCTGAGAAAGGTGCATCGGTCATTCTCAATGACAGACGATCGGATGAAGAACTCTCAGCCATCAGGCAGGAGCTGAGCGATCTGAATATCCAATGGGCAACCGGTGCTCACCCGTTCGAGATCCTCGATGGTGTGGACCTGGTCTGCCTTTCGGGCGGCGTTCCCCTGGACCTGCCAATGGTGCAGGAGGCATCCAGGTTAAATATCACGCTCTCAAATGACTCGCAAATCTTCCTGGAAGAAGCACCCTGCCAGATAATCGGGGTCACCGGTTCTGCAGGAAAAACCACCACCACAGCACTGGTAGGCGAAATTGCACGCCAACATTATCTGCTGAGAAAACCCAACAACCGGGTTTGGGTCGGCGGGAATATCGGCAATCCGCTCATCCAGAACCTGAACAAAATGCATCCTGATGATCTGGCTGTGATGGAACTATCCAGTTTCCAGCTGGAGATCATGACCCGCTCGCCTCATGTTTCAGCCATCCTGAACCTGACGCCCAATCACCTGGACCGTCACAAGACGATGCCAAAATACATTTCCGCCAAAGCCCAGATCCTTACCCACCAATCGGCAGAGGATATCGCCGTTCTAAATCGGGATGATCCAAACGTTCGGGATCTTTACCCTGAAGTAAGGGGACGCCGGATTACTTTTGGAATCAATCCCCCACATGACCGGCAAGACGCCACCTATTACAAGCGCGGCAAGCTTTATCTGCAAGCCAGCGGACAGGTGGCAAAGATCATTAAATCCGATCTGATCAATTTGCGCGGCGCTCACAATCTCTACAACGTACTGGCGGCGATTGCCATCTCTGCCGCAGCTTCTTTATCCATCCAAGCCATTTACGATGGCATCACATCCTTTGAGGGCATCCCGCACAGGCTCGAATTTGTGCGCACTTTGAACGGAGCCGACTGGTATAACGATTCAATTGCCACCGCCCCTGAAAGAGCCATTGCTGCCCTCAACGCTTTTGATCAGCCCATCGTTTTACTGGCGGGCGGACGGGATAAAGACTTGCCCTGGGATAAATTTGCCCAATCTGTCAGGCAAAAGGTGGATCACCTGGTCCTATTTGGTGAATCAGCCGACCTGATCCGCGAGGCGTTTGGAACGCTGACCCCGGAACAGCGGCCTTTTACATTGGACCAATGCCAGACCCTTCGAGAAGCTGTTATCAGAGCAAATGAGATCTCACAGCCTGGAGATATCGTCCTTTTATCACCAGGCGGCACAAGTTTTGACGAATTTACCGACTTTGAAGAACGTGGAAGGTTGTTTATACAATGGGTGAAGGAACTTACGTAACAAAACAAAATACCACTTCAAAGAAGGCGCCCTCCTTTCGGCTGGGGTTTGATGTCCCCTTTCTGCTGATTGTGATTGTCCTCCTTGTTTTTGGCTTGCTGATGGTCTACTCGGCAAGCTGGGATTTTTCCATTGCCATGGGTCAGGGTCCTACCTATCTTTTCCGCCGCCAGGTGTTGTGGGTCTTCTTAGGGCTGATTGGAGCCACAGTCACAAGTTTGATCAACTATCACTTCTACCAAAAGTTCCTCGTTCCAATGTGGTTTGGCACGCTGTTGCTGCTTCTGGCAGTCCTGATTGTAAACGAGGGGAGCAGTGGTGAGGTAACCCGTATGCTCCTGGGCGGATCCATTCAGCCCTCCGAGCTGGCTAAAGCAGTCAT
>DIXG01000028.1 GCA_002436005.1 Anaerolineaceae bacterium UBA6086
AGGTCGATGGTGTGGTTGAGGTCCATGGTATGTCGCGCTTTCGTTGATCAGGCTTATATGGTTCTGCGGTTAGTTTGTTCCCGTTTCATTCCAGAGGCGCTTTGCCCGGTCTGCCCAGGGCTGGAAGTCAGCCGGGTCCTTTGGGTAGTCCAAATAATGGGCTTTGATTTTTCCCGCCAGTGATGAGGCTTTCATGAAGGTGATCAGGCTGCGAAGTGAGAATCGCATCGTGATTACTCCCCAGATCAGTGTGAGCGCGATTTTGATTAATTTGGGCGGAGAGAAAACAATTTCGTAATTTTGGTTCAACCTTTCAAAATCTTCGCTGGTAAAGATGATGCCTTTATGGAAAAGGTAGTTCACATCTTTCTGAGATAGCTCAACGGTCGCTGGGAGCTGTGCCAAACTGGCGGCAAATTTCGCGCCCTGTCCGGTTTGATATCGCATGTTGTATGGCCACAACCCTTTAAGGCTGAGATCGCCCCGCTTCAGGGCTGCGTCAGCCACGTCTACTGCGATGGATGCAGCGGTAAAACCTGAAGTGACTCCCTCACCAGAGAAAGGTTTGTTCTGGTTGGCTGCGTCACCGATCACCATAAAGCGATTTCCAATCAAGGAAAATGGTGGACGGGTGAAAGGGATCGCACCCTGTCTGGTGCCCACCACCACACCAGGATCGCCAAAGTAGGTTTCTCGCCATTCTTTATGCTTTTGCCAGGCATGCTCAAAGCTGATGGGCTGACCGATTCCTAAAATGACATCCGTTCCATAGCTTTTATTCCAGAAGGCTTTATGATACATGTAGCCATTGCTGCCAGTTGGGTAACCTTCTGGAATCTCTGAGCGAAGTTCAAGGCAGACATAGAGACATTTTTCTGCTGGCACAGGTTGATTTTCAGCGTAAAGCGAACCCGGCAATTGGGTGCGAACAGCTGATGCCAGGCCAGATGCATCGACTATCAGTTTTGCCTGAGCCTCAAATGTTTCCCCGTTTTGCTTGCCCCGGACACCCACAAGTGCATTATCCTCAATCACCGGTTCGTCAATTATGGTATTTTCGTGATAAACAGCACCTGACTGCCTGGCATAATTTTGCAATCTCTGGATAAAGAGCGGCATGTTCATCACAAAGAAAGTGCCTTTTATGGGAATTTTCACTTTAAGATCGGGAGAATAAGTGTAGTTTATCGTTTCTGTATGAATGAGTTCAGGCGGCTCTGGATAAGGAAGATCAAATTCTTCAAATCGGATCTTTTCCATGTGGAAAATTTCGATCCCTTTGCCCAGATCGCTGAGCTTTTGTTTCTCAAAAACGAGGACCTGGTAACCACGTTGTGCCATTCGCCAGGCAAAAAAGCTCCCTGCGGTTCCACCACCCACAACGATGATGTCTGCTGAAAATGTCTTTTCCATATATTCCCTCCCGGAATTGAAGCTTGAGATTAATTATAAAAGAAAATGCAAAATCAGGGATGGTTTTAGGGATTAATGTGTGGGTTGGGATGTCGCTATGCTTGACGAGGAGTATATCAATGCTAAAATGAAATTAGCAATCTGAGATTGGACCTTGTTTATGTCTGAGCAGGAAAGACCAAGCCCGACCATTGAAGATTATTTAGGGGCGATCTATACGCTTCTGCGCGATGGCGAGCGTGTGATTGCTGCACGTCTGGTTGAATCTTTGGATGTCTCTGCGCCTACCGTCAACGCCACCCTCAAACGGATGGTGAGGGATGGTTGGATTGTGATCAGTGCTGAAAAAGAAATTTCATTGACGGACAGCGGATACAGGATGGCGACCAGCGTGATCCGGCGCCACATGCTCACAGAGTGGATGCTGGCGCGTGTGCTGAAGATGCCGCTCTCGGATTTACACCGCGAAGCTCATCACATCGAACACACTCTGTCTGCAGAGGTGGAACAGCGGTTGCTGGCAGAAATGGACGATCCTACAGTTTGCCCACATGGCAATCCACTGCCCGGCTATGAGGGCGAAGTTCGAGATTGGCTGCCCCTTTCAGAAGTCGGAGTTGGTGAAAAAGTGGTTTTACGCCGCATTCATGAATCAATCGAAGATCACTATGAACGCTTATCCTATTTGGATTCCGAAGGTCTCATGCCCGGGGCACACATCTGTGTCTTGGAGGTGATGCCGTTTAATGAGACGATCAGGATCAGGGTTGAGGATAAAACTGTTACGCTGGGTTTGAATTTGGCATCGAATATCTTTGTTTCTGTGCTGTAAGCTCAGGCATGATGTGATTTCCGAGCCTTAAAAAATTTATGGGGGAATTCTTTGGGGGTGATGCAGTGAGTCTATCCGTGGATCATCTGAAACAGTTTGGGCACCTGGGTTTTGAGAACATCGAGCTCAGTTCGCCAAACAAAAGTGCTGCCGACGCCCCCGTATTCCAAGGCGATGATTTCCGGCTTGCGCCAGGTGCCATTTTTTATCTCAGTTAGTGCCCAATCCAGCAAATCCCAATCCTCATCAGAAAGCGCAAAGTGATCGGTGAGCACCCCGCTGTGATCTTTAATACCAGTGATGTGAATTTCAACCAACCGATCGAGTGGGAGGGCAGTGATGTAATCGCGTACATCCAATCCAAGTGTGTCTGCTGTGATCCTGGCATGCGCCAGATCGAGCAGGAGCATGCAGCCAGTATCCAGAATGACATCCGAGAAAATTCTGCTGTCCGCAGCGGGACGAATATGGGGGGTGGTGAGGGTGTATGGAAAATGTTCCAGAGCGACTTTGTCGGCGCCGAAGTGTGCAATCATCATTCCGACCTCGTCCCGCCATAATTGCTGAATTTTCTGCATCTCCTGGGGATTGTCGGGGTCAAGATTCCTTGGCGCGACAAGATGGGTATTCACATGAGGTGTAAAGGTTTTCTTTTTTAATGTAGCGATGCGATCAAAATCAACTGTGAGTGTTTTTCCCAAACCGACGGCTAAATCAAAGTGAATTGTGATCTCACTGAAAAGACTGGCTTCTTTGAGCATCCCATCCCAATCCGGGCATTTGATCAGGTCGATTTGGAGCAATCCCTCACTGAGCAGTTGGACTAATGGTTGAGAATAGTTTACGGCGAATTTCATCGTTTAGAGGGAACTCAGACAGCATCAAAGGAGTCTTCAGCATACCAGGCTGGCACACAAACAGCCAAGAAGACCAGATCTTCCCGGGTGTTATTGAAGATTTGGTGAACCTCGAAGGGTTCAATCAGCACAGCTTCTCCGGGCGCAAGCTCGAAGCGCTCTGTATCAATGACCATGGTCGCCTGACCGGAAAGGATCAGATAGGATTCTTCGGACTTTTTGTGAAAATGGGGGAGAGAAGCCTTGCCTGGCGGGATGGTGACCTCTGCCAAACTGTGACTGGTCGCGCCGGCAGCCTGACGGCCAAGGATTTCTTGAAGTACCTCACCATAGGGGTTATTGAAAATCGGGGGGAGATTGGGTTTGAGCGAAATCTTCATGTATGTGTTTTTCCTGATTCTGTGTAGGATCGGTCATTTTATCATTTGGCACACTTCGATACCAAGAGTATTAGCCTTCATTGTCCGGTTCAGGTTTATTCAGGACATCATATTGGGCTTCTAATTCTTGTCTGAACTGGCAGGTATAGAGATGGTAATACTTGCTATGTTTCCGGATTAATTCTTTGTGGGTACCCATTTCCACAATCTGTCCATCCTCAATGACAAGGATTTTATCAGCCCGTTTGATGGTTGACAACCGATGTGCAATTACAAAACTGGTCCGGTTTTCCATCAAGCGTTCCATACCTCGCTGGATGAGTGCCTCAGTTAGTGTATCCACCGAACTCGTGGCTTCGTCCATGATGAACAGCTCTGGCCTTGCCAGAATGGCGCGGGCAATGCTGATCAGTTGTTTTTGCCCAACCGAGAGCAGATTGCCGCCTTCGCCAACATCTTGTTCGTAGCCTTTTTCAAATTGGATAATGAAATCGTGTGCACCGGCAAGCTTGGCTGCCTGTTCAATTTCTGCGTCTGTTGCATTGAGTTTGCCATAGCGGATATTTTCAAGGATGGAACCAGAAAAGAGGTGAGGTGTTTGCAGCACGATCCCGATACGCGATTGGATATCCTGAAGTTTTATATCTTCGTAATTGATCCCATTCAGATAAATTGCGCCTTTGGTGGGTTCGTAAAACCGACACAGGAGATTGACGATAGTCGTTTTTCCCCCTCCAGTTGGGCCGACCAGCGCCACCATTTCACCCTGTTGCACCTCAAAGCTCAGATCGCGAATGACGGGGTCGTCTTCTTCGTAGGCAAAGTGTACATGATCAAATCGGATTGTGCCCGAGATTGATTCTACATCTACAGTGTTTGGACGGTTCTTGACGCCGGGTTCGGTATCAACCAGATTGAAGATGCGTTCAGCTGATGCCACGGCATTTTGGGTTTGGGCGTAAACTTGGGCAATATCTTGAATAGGCCACATGATGAAGGTGATGTAGGAGACAAATGCCTGAATACCACCAATGGTCATCGCGCCGATCTGAACCTGCATGCCACCGCGCCACAGGACAACACCTAACCCAATCGCACTGATCACCTGAACCGTTGGCAGAAACAGGGCTGAAAGCCACGCAGCTCGATAGGATGCCTGAAACATGCCCTCTGTTAATTCTGAAAACTCTTCCAGGTTATCATCCTCACGGGAGAGGGCTTTGATCACCCGAACGCCCGTGATGGATTCATTAAAAGCCCCGGTGATGCGGGAGTTCATCTTCCGTGAACGGCGGTAGTGATAGAGAATCTTGGCGCGGAAGCGGAAGGCAACCACAATTAAGATCGGCAGCATGACCAAAACAATAACAGCAAGCCTGGCGTTGATCAGGAACATGAAGATTGCGGCAGTTGAAATGTTGATCACTGCCGAGGTTACATCGAGGATGCCCCATGTCAGCAAATCAGCGAGTCGTTCGGTGTCTGAAGTAAGGCGTGCCATGATCCAACCGACGGGAGTCTGGCTGAAATATGATAGGGAGAGCTGCTGCAGGTGGTTGAACATATTCTTGCGCAGATCATAGCGCACGCGTTCTGCCAGGATCCCAACCAGGTAAACGTAACCAAAAGAAGCAACTGCCTGAAAGAGGATCACCCCACCGTAAATGAACACAGTTCGAACAATGGCTTCACGGCTTCCTGCAATGATGCCCTCGTCAATAATCCGTTTGCTCAGAAAGGTCGTGTATGAGTCTATGGCAGAGACTGTGGCAATGCAGAGTAAGAAGCCCAGGACCCATTTCCAATGTGGTTTGAGCAAATTACCCAGGCGGGAAATGATGCCGCCCGTTAATTTGCCATAGTCTTTTTCATCAAATTCCTCAAAGGTTGACACTGGAAATTTCCTTTTCTAATTCAACATCAATGCGAGTCTGGATGTCGAAGATTTCTCTGTACATGCCGGGTTCATCCATCAACTGCTGGTGGGTGCCCATTTGAACAATTCTGCCTTTATCGAATACCAGGATCCTGTTTGCGTCCATCACGGATTGAATGCGATGGGCAATAATGAAGGTGGTGCGATCCGTCATCAGGTGCTCCAGTGCTGACCGGATTTGTGATTCGGTTTCGGTATCCACACTGGAAGTGGAATCGTCGAGGATCAGGATGCGTGGGTTCTTGAGCAGCACCCGGGCAATCGCAACACGCTGTTTTTGCCCACCCGAGAGGGTCACACCGCGTTCGCCCACCAGTGTGTCGTAGCCTTTAGGGAATTCTTCAATTACTTCGTGTATGGCTGCAAACTGTGCCGCCTGGATGATCTCCTCCTCAGACACCTTGCGGTGGACGCCATAAGTGATGTTTTCTCGGATCGATCGAGAAAATAGGAAGGGTTCTTGTTCAACAATCCCAATTTGAGATCGCAGAAATTTGCGAGAATATTTTGTGATATCCACACCATCCAGGGTGATCACACCACTGGTTGGGTCATAAAAGCGGGGTAGGAGGTTGACCAGGGATGTCTTGCCTGATCCAGTTGATCCTAATAGCGCGATGATATCCCCGGGATTGCAGGTGAAATTGATATTGTAGAGCACCGGGTTATCCTTTTCATATTCAAAACAGACGTCTGAAAAGATGATCTCACCCTTTACGGGGCTATCAGCCTGGTACTCGCCGTCGGTCAATGGCTCGCGCACCTGTTTTAGAATTTCGGATACACGGCTGTAGGACACCATTCCTGTGGAGGTTTGGACGATCAAACGACCAAGGCCCCTCATCGGCCAGATGATCAAGACCACCAGCGTGGAGAAAGCCATGTAGGTACCGACTGTAATTTCGCCATTTAAGGCCATCAAAGCGCCGATGAAGAAAGCAGCCAGCATCTGCCCACCACAAATGATGTCGGATACAGGCCAGAAAAGGGAGCGGATCGACAACAATTTTTTGCCCAGTTTGAATTTTTGCCAGTTTTCCTGGTCGAATCGGTAGCTTTCGTAACCCTGGCGTGCAAAGGCTTTGACCACACGCACCCCAGTCAGGTTTTCTTGCAGCCGATTGCTGAGGGTGGCTTCCTGCTCCTGATATTCCTCATAGGCTTTTGATACTCTGGAAAAGAAAAAGATTGAAACACCGATGATCACCGGTACCGTGATAATCGAAATTAAAGCCAGCTTGGTGTTTAACTGGTATATTGCCAGAAAGTTAACAATGAACATCAATGAAATTCTGCCAATTCCAATCGCCTGTTCACCGTAGAACCGTTGAATAGCATCGACATCGGAGGTTGAACGTGCAATCAGGTCACCTGTTTTTGCATCGGCATGATAAGCATAAGGGAGCCGTTGAAGATGGTCAAAGAGGTAATTTCTGAGGCGTTGGGTCACTCGTTCCGCTGTTTTGGCAGCTAACCAGCCAGAGATAAATGAGAAGCCGCCCTGAAACAATGCCAGTCCGATGAAAATGATGATAATCAACACCAGCTGGGTGCCATATTGTGAAGGAATAATCACATCATCAATGAAACTTCGTAATACCAGGGAGATTCCTGTGCGGGATAGCGTTGAGATCGCAAGTGCAAGAATGGCACCTATATAGAGCCAGTAATAGCCTTTCATCATTCGAAGAAGGCCCACCAGGCGGTTCTTTGTAACTGTTTTTCCAAGGTCAAGATCGTAAATAAATTTTGTGGACACGGCGATTCCTATTCTGTTTGAGTTAATCGTCCTCCCGCAAACGCAGGGATCTGTCTACCAGCATCCGGGCACGTTAAGAGAATCAATCATCTCTCAGATCCATTTTATACCAAAAGTGAGGCCTTAAATTGAGTTTTTTTCGAGATGACAAGTTTACCTTGAAGCGTATGTCGTGTCAAACCAGGCGATCTCGAAGAGGGTCAATATTTCTCAAGATTTTCTGTCAAATTAATTCTGCATCTATAATTCAGATAGAAAATTTTCAGAGCACTGAACAAATGCGGATATGTAACGATACGCCAGATCCATCTCTCGATCGAGTAAAATGCAGTGATCACTTTCTTTCATGAGGATATGGCATTTCTGATAAGATGAAATGCGAGTCATGATAGTGTCTGCAGAATTTGCTGCAATCGTTTGGTCAAACGCTCCCGTAAAGACAACCAATTGTTGTTGCAGTTGCGGCAGCAATTTGCGTGCATGTCTTTGCATATTTAAGAATTCAACAGCGGCTTTGAGGGGATAAACGTTATACCCTTTCCATGCCAATCCATCGTCCTCATCTGATTTCTTTAGATATTTTTTAAAAGGAGCGAGGAGCCTTGCCAGCCACAGCTTCCTTACCTTGATGGCAGGCGCAAACAAAAGCAGCCCGGCAATTTCAGGATGCTGGGCGGCAAGTTCCAATGCGAGAATAGCACCCATTGATTCACCGATCACATAAATGTGTTTGCAGTCATCAAGCAGCTGCTCATAGGTTTCTTTCACCTTTTCAAGCCACATGTGCCAACTGACCTGGTTTAAGTCGTCCGGGTGCGTCCCATGACCGGGTAAAAGCGGGGCAGCAGCGGTAAAACCAGCCTGATGCAGCTTTTCTGCGATCAGACGAACCTCGGCTGTTGTGGCAGTAAAACCATGGATCAGCAGAAATCCGGTTTGGCTGCCTTTCCAATACAAATCTTCTCCGGAAAGTTGGGGGTTTCTGATAAATTCACTTGATTCCATCGATGAGCTCCGTCATTGTTCGGGTGGATGCAGGCAT
>DIXG01000095.1 GCA_002436005.1 Anaerolineaceae bacterium UBA6086
CAGGTACCAGGGTCAAATGTTCCAGATTTTCCCGATGGCTAACCCGACCGATGATCCGTGAACAAAAGGCTTCCATCCAGTAACGATAATGCTGCCCATAATCGGACTTAATCGCAGCAATAGGCCAGATATTGGACTGCGGACCATAAGCCAACAACCAGCGCAGACCCACCTGCGCTTCCAGGCTGAGACCTTCAATGAAATTGAAGTCATCCAAAATTAACACAACAGCAGGCCCGCTGCGCTGACCCATTTTGCGATCTTCTGCTAAATTGACGAATTCTTCAACCATTTGGTCAACCTGGCGGTCATACCACGCGTGCAAAACCTGAAGATACTTCTTCTGCCAGGGACTTCTTTCTAAGTAAGTCCACTCATCCGGTTTATGGGTCATAATTGCGATCTGTAAGTCCTTTGGAGAATGGGTTCGCAAGGCAGAATCAACCATCACTTGCAAGTGATGTGTCTTTCCACAACCAGCATCCCCGCCCACCAAAATTGAACCAATCCCTGGATCGCAAAAAGACATCAGCAGTGGCAACCTGTCCTCACACCGCCCCAACAACACAGTGTTGATCGGAAAGGGTCGAACGGATGACAGAATCTTTCCCACAGTCAACGATTCAACAGCTCTTTTGCGTGGCAAAAATTGTCTTTGCGGTCTGGACTTCAACCCAATTCCAGGAAAAGCCTTTAACGGACGATTTGTGTTGATAAGAGGATGTGCGGTGCTCATGTTGCGGTCCATTCACTAATTCGAACTTATGTTCTAATTATACAGAACTTTTGTTCTATGTCAAGGGGGGATTTCGGAAAATAAATGTGTTGATCACAAATCAACCGTTTGGTGGTATAACAGCATTATTCAAAATGGCACAGGCAAATTCATTTTGAAATACAGCAGGCAAACCAGGGGATGAACAATTGAAAAAGGAAATCAAGCGGCTGAATCTCATTGAAGATGAAGAATGAGATCACGAGGTGGAGGTTCCTCTTTGCGAAGAGAGTGCTAACCCGTTCACGGGAAAAATCGATGATCAGCGGAAGCCTCCTGGGTCTGACACGGGCCCAATTTTTCCGATTTGACTGAACTGGATGTTCAAAACTGTATGGTGACATACAGGCCAAAGCAGCCTTAGTGGATCACTGACCTGGGTGTATTGAGATGGATAGTGGGGGTCTTGCCGTGTGCCAATTCTGTGTTTCAATTTTTTAACCATTGGAGGATGGCATGAACGGCGAAGATATCATTAAACGAATCAAGCAGGACAATATTAAGTTCATCTCATTTCAATTCACCGACGTGAACGGGGTAGTGAAAAGCGTTGATGGTGCGCTCAATCAGGTAGAACGCGCCCTGGATGAAGGCATCTGGTTCGATGGGTCATCAGTGGAAGGATTTGCCCGCATCCAGGAAAGCGACATGCACCTGGTGATTGACCCCGACACCTACGCCGTACTGCCCTGGACGCCAAGTGAAATGCGGCGGGCACGGGTATTGTGCGACATTTACCTGCCAAACGGGAAGCCCTTTGAAGGAGATCCGCGCGGTGTGCTCAAGCGGCACTTAACCAAATTAAAATCTGAACGGCAGTGGGTCTATAACGTTGGTCCTGAACCGGAATTCTTCCTTTTCCTGCAAAACGGCAAAGAGAACATTCACCCCGTGCCGCATGATGTGGGCGGATATTTTGACTTTTCTGCCAACGACGAGGCGGTTCAGGTGCGGACGGAATTGATGGGTGCCCTCAGCGAGATGGGTCTGGAGATTGAAGTTGGTCACCACGAAGTGGCATTAGGACAGCATGAAATCGATTTTCACTTTGCCGATGCACTGAAGACTGCTGATAATGTGCTGACCCTCAAATATGCCGTCAAAGCCATTGCTGCACAGCATGGTTTGGTTGCGTCATTCATGCCCAAGCCCGTTTTTGGCATCAATGGATCCGGCATGCACTGTCACCAATCAATCTTTGACCTGGACGGCAATAATCTCTTTTTTAATGCGCAGGATCCCTTCATGCTTTCTCCGCTTGCCCACCGCTTCATTGCCGGCCAGCTCCAGCATGCCCGGGCGCTTTCAGCGGTCGTTGCACCCACCGTCAACTCATATAAACGCCTGGTGCCCGGATATGAAGCACCAGTCTATATCGGCTGGGCACAGGTAAACCGATCCGCCCTGATCCGCATTCCACAACCCGTCAGCGGTAAACCCGGCACCGTCCGCCTGGAACTACGCTGCCCGGACCCCTCCACCAACCCCTATCTCGCCTTCAACGCCATGCTGGCAGCAGGATTGGACGGGATTGATCGCGATCTGCCCTGCCCGAAACCCCTCAACCAGTTAAATGTTTACGAGTTGACAGAAGAGGCGCGCACAGACCTGGGGATCGAAATGCTGCCCGGTTCCCTCTACGAAGCGATAGACGCTTTTGAACAGGATCCCCTGCTGCACGAAGCGCTGGGTAAAAGCATCACAGAATCCTTTATCAAAGCCCGCCAGGCAGAGTGGGAAGAATTCCGCATGCACGTCACAGATTGGGAGCTCACCCGCTACCTGACAACTGCCTGATCGGATGGCTCAATTAACTCACAGGGCAGGTCGACAGTGCCATGCTTGTGGCACTCACGATCTGCCCTGTTTTGTTTCCGGGTTTGTCTCACCCAAAAGCCGCTATTGCGGATACAAAATTACGCCATTGTTTTCTACAATGTTGATCCCAAGGGTAACGCGAAAAATGGGACCAGCATCTCCTCCTCACTGAGCCCGCCATGACGCCCTGCCATCAGGTTTGGTTTGGGAGCCCACCATATATAAGAATCTCCGCGTCCAACTGCCATCAAATCACCCATTCGATCACGGATATTTTCTCTAAACGGTCCCGGTCCAAACAAACCACTTTCAAGCGCTGTATCAGGATCCACCAGGTAAAAATCCTCAGGCCAGGTTTTCGCAAAATAATCGCGCACAGCCTGAACCTTGCCTGGTTTGATATAGAAAAAAGCGAGCCTGTGTTCGCAGGTGGGCTGCATCACCAGGTTTTCCACTAAACGAGGATGATGGCGCAAATCAAAGCGGTCATATTTTGGTGTCGCCTTTGAACCGTGATCCGCGGTCAGCACCAAGAGCGTATCCCGGGCAACCTGGGGGGAAAGCCCACCCACTACCGCTTTTTCTAATAGATTCGAAAATGCTTCGAACTGGAGGGCAACGCGTAAATCATCGGCATTGAAGCGGTGCATCAGGGTGTCAATATCGCTGTAATAGACATAGATAAATTCGCGTACTCCCGGATGAGAATTAAGATGTTGTCCCAGACTCACGCACAAGTCCGCCTCATCCATATAAGTGCGGATATTCACATCTGCCATCTGCATGGTAGATAGACCCGAATGAGCAATCGAGCTGTGGATGAAGGTGGTGGGAGAAATGCCGTGCTCCACCAGGTGTGTTCCCAAGAGCCGCCGGTTCAAAAAGGTTGCAGGATCAAACCCGGATCGCACCAACCCACCCACATCGCCATGCGCGCTGGAAGCGGAGTGGAGAATATTATTGATCACCATCCCGAATTCTTTAGCCCACATCTCATAGCCCACAACCCCATGCACAGCTGCGCCTTCACCCGTCCAGAAGGTGGTCAGGGCTGAGGCTGTTGTGCTTGGGCAAATGCTGGTCAGAGGAGCAAAAGTCCCCTGGTCAATATACCTGTTCCACAGCAGTTGATGCGCAGGCTGTCGCATCTTATTGAACAATGAATACCCCAGTGCATCCACCAGCAGGAAAACAACCTTCTCATACGGTCCCCCCAGCCGCGCAAGGATTCCCTCCTCCAAAGGCGGCTGTCCGAAAATGGGCACATCCAACAGCGAACAAACCGTGGCAGGCAAATTGACCAGGGAGAGACCCTGATAATAGGGCAGCATCATATCCTCATCCATCGGAAAGGCATCCGTTCGATGGGCTTTGAGCCTT
>DIXG01000026.1 GCA_002436005.1 Anaerolineaceae bacterium UBA6086
ATGCTGGCGCGGTTAGGGCGCTTGGTGTTGCGCCCACCGGGGGTATAGTCATCAGCGCGTCGTGGACGCCCAACAGCGGTGTAATTTGCAACCATGGAATCCACGCTGCCCGCGGAGACACCCCAAAACAGGCGCGGTTCGCCCAGACGGGTAATATCGCGTTCACTTTGATGATCTGGTTGGGCAATCACACCGACGCGATAGCCGGCATTTTGCAGAATCTTGCCAATGACCGCAATACCTACAAAGGGGCTGTCGATATAGCTGTCGCCGGAGATCAGTATGACGTCGAGCTGATCCCAGCCGAGCTGTTTGAGTTCGTCAGGCGTGGTGGGCAGAAACATGGTTCTTCCTTGATTGGTCGAATGAATGAATGGATTCTACCTTACGGAGGGAAGGAATGGTGCGCTTTGGCGTATGTGCGCGGAATCCGGCTGGTGTTACATGAATTCTCGGATCCTTACAACATTAATATTCGCTTTCTTGAAACGAACAAGGCAGCCCAATCCATCCTGGCTGCCTTGTTTTGACCCCAAGTGTGAGGTTGGGTTTATTCTCCAATGATTTTGACTAAAACGCGTTTTCTACGGCGACCGTCAAATTCGCCATAAAAGATTTGCTCCCAGGTGCCAAAATCAAGACGGCCTTTTGTGACTGCCACAACCACCTCGCGCCCCATCACCTGGCGTTTGAGGTGCGCATCGGCGTTGTCCTCGCCTGTTCGGTTGTGCCGATATTGTTCAATGGGTGCATGCGGTGCCAAACCCTCCAGCCAGACCTCATAATCATGATGTAATCCGGATTCGTCATCATTGATGAATACTGAAGCTGTGATGTGCATGGCATTGACCAGGCACAGCCCTTCCTGAATGCCGCTCTCCCGCAAGGTTTCCTGTACCTGGGGCGTAATGTTGATCAGTGCGCGGCGCGTGGGCACTTGGAACCAGAGCTCTTTACGATAGCTTTTCATTTGTCATCCTTTCTATGTATGATGGCAACTTGCCTTACACAGGTTTAATCCTACCGGAAAGCGCAAGGGCTCAGCGATCAATTCGGAACGATGCCATCATTTCATCCAGGAGCAGAAGGCTGGGAAAGAACGAGTCGTCGCTTGCGCCTTCCATCCATGTCAGGGTTTCAGAAATGTAGTTGTCCCAATTTTGCTCAAAAGCCATCCAATCTGCAACCTGGCCTTCGTAGGGCAACGCAGTGTGGGTCACAGGCAAAATGGCGGCGATGTAAAATCGACCGTCGGTGGTGATCCCCTGGTACGTGTAGAACAGGTTCTGGTTGTCTACAGGATAAAGCGCCTGCCCAAACATCGTTAGAAAACGCACCCCCGAACCGTTCTGAAAGTCGAAATAGGATACTTTGGCAGCAAAGATCTGTGCAGCATTCCAGATGGGGAGAAATGGCATGCTGCTCATTTCGCCGCCGGAAGGGCGTGAAATCAGCGCTTGCTTCAGGGCATCAATCGTGTCGCTTGCAGATGGGCTGATGGCGCGGTACTCCTCCACCGGATAAACGAGGATCCTGGGTGTGTGGAAGTGGCTGTCGACGGCGTAGCTGTCAAAAGTGAACTCATAATGGGTGGGATAAGTTTCCATCGGCATGAATTCTTCACCCATGTTCTGTTCCGGAATGGTTTCCATATACGCTCCCATGGCGATGTTGGGATCGATCGAGAAACTGATCCCTTCATAGATCACATCCGGTTCTTCTGTGGCAGTTTCAACGGGTTCAACCACAACTTCGGTTGGTGGGATGATTTCTTCGGGCTGCTCGCTTTCCAACGTTTGCATCGCAATTTGATTTTCAAGCGCGGTTTGGGTTTGCTGCATTGCAACCAGGGTTTGTTGAAGCCCAGCGTCATCAGATTCATCATCGCTGACGTTGTAAGTGCAGGCCAGTGCAGCGACCAGGAGTGACAGAGCTGCTAAGATCATGTATTTGTGCGATTTGGAAAAGTTTTTCATGCGCTTCTCCTCCGAATAAACAAGGATCATTCTATTTTCATTTTATAATATTCTTATCATTTTTGCGATGATTATTCGGAATTGCTACAATAAGGTGTTTCGAATCTGAATGTTTGATAAAATTTGTCATGGATGGTGGAATTTGGCGATTAGGCGAAAGGATCGATGATCAATGATGACCTATCAACTTGGGGATGGTAAATGGCAATTGAGGGCTATGGGTGAATCCGATTGGATTCCGGTCAGTGTGCCTGGTGAGGTGCATGTCGCACTGATGGATGCTGGCATCATTCCGGATCCATTTGTGGCGGATAATGAACTGCAGGTTCAGTGGGTGGCAGAGAAAGATTGGGAATTTGCAGGTTTATTTGATCTGCCAGAAGAATTGCTGGCACAGGACCAGGTCTGGCTGGACTTTGAGGGGTTAGATACGCTGGCAGAGGTTATGGTGAATGGTGTCCTTATTGGCAAGACGGATAATGCGTTTCGTCATTATGCCTGGGAGGTGAAGGCGCACCTGAATCCCGGTGAAAACCAGGTACGGGTTCTGTTTAAATCGCCAGTAAATTACATCTCCGCCTTGCAGCAAGAACAGCCGCTGATTTCCCCCGAGCAATCGATTCAGGGCGGCGCCTATCTGAGAAAAGCGCCCTGTCAATGGGGTTGGGATTGGGGACCAATGCTGCCCCCGATTGGCATCTGGAAAGATGCCCGATTGGTCGGCTTTTCAAGTGCAAAAATTTCTACGGTCCATTTAGGGCAGCAGCATCACTTTGATGGCAGTGTGGTTGTTTCAGCCGATGTTGATGTGGATCAATGGATTGATGGTCCGATGAATCTCTGTTTGACATTGCAAGATCCAAACGGGAATAATTTTGCTACGTCCTGCAGGGTATTGAACGGACCTGCACACGCGGAGATTAAAATTGCTGAGCCGATACTATGGTGGCCGAATGGCTACGGTGACCAGGTGCTTTACCTTGCCCGGCTCACATTGCGAGATGAAAGCGACCGTCTGCTTGATCAAAAAAACTTCCAGATTGGATTGAGAAAATTGGAATTAAAGCAGGAAAAGGATGCATTTGGCGAAAGTTTCACCTTTTTTGTGAATGATGTGCCGATTTTTGCCAAAGGCTCAAACTGGATTCCAGCAGATTCCTTTCCGACAAGAATCACACACCGCCAGCTGGACCAACTGCTGGGTGATGCTGCCCGAGCACACCATAATATGATCCGTGTGTGGGGCGGCGGCTTCTATGAAAGTGAAGATTTTTATGATCTTTGTGATCAATATGGACTCCTTGTCTGGCAGGATTTTGCATTTTCCTGCAGTATTTACCCGCTGCATGACAAAGCGTTTGTGGAGAATGTCCATCAAGAAGTAATAGATAATGTGCGGCGTATCCGACATCGCGCCAGCCTGGCATTGTGGTGCGGCAA
>DIXG01000022.1 GCA_002436005.1 Anaerolineaceae bacterium UBA6086
ACCCCATGGTTGGATGATAAGCACAATGTTTTTGGTGAAGTTGAAGAGGGTATGGATGTGGTTTATACCATTCCAGCGCGTGATCCTTTTGATCGCGATGCCTCCTCGGCTTCGATTAAATCGATTGAAATTATGACGGAGTAGTACTCCTCACTCAATTTGTTAAGTAAAAGGGGTACACATTTTTGTGTGCTCCTTTTTTGATCTGAATTGTTGGGTATTTGGGGGAATCCCAATTTAAATTAAGATCAGTTCTTGCTGAGGTGGAGATAGGAAAACAGCTCCATCTTCAGTGACAAGGATATCTTCCTCGATCCCTACGTAGCCAAAACCAGGCACTATCAAGCCCGGCTCGAGTGTGAACACCTGCCCAACTTCAAGGGGCATGTAGGGCGTCTGACCATAACGATCCCAGTCAGGTCCTAAGATGCAGCCGCCATCGTGTGCCAACCTGCCAACCTGGTGGCCGGTGGCATACTTATACTCCGGAAAGCCCGCGCCTGTCACGATAGAGCGAGCTGCACGGTCCACTTCAATACCTGTGATTCCGGGTTGTATCAGATCAAAGGCTGCCATGATGGCTTCGACAATCACATTGAAACCTTCCTGGACAGCCTGGGGAGGATGGGTCTCTCCGGGTTTGCGTAGATAGACCATGCGCTGGATATCCGCGCAGTAATCGTTTTCCTTCACGCCAAAATCAAAATGCAGCAGATGCCCGGGTTCGAGTTGTATATCTGTGGGTGCATTATGCCCGACGGGTGAATCTGGTCCTGAGTTGACGGCAGGATTGTTGTGCTTTGGCCAGGCGTAGCCAAGACCCCGACTTTCAACCTCTTGCCGCATCATGGCTGCTACTTCAATTTCTGTCATGCCAGGAACGATCTTCTCAAAGGCGAAATCATAAATTTCCAATGTGCTTGTGATGGCTTTTTTAATCCTCTCAATTTCGCTTTTTGATTTTCTGCCCCGCAGCGCACTGACCACTTTTTCGGCTGATACAACCCGATCGGCGAAGGGTGTGCCTTCAAGGATCTCCATCAGTTTTACATACATGCCGTGAGACAATCCATCTGCCAGGTAGTCATTGGTGGAGGTGTTGATTGCAATTTGATTTGGTGAGAGTCGCTCCAGTTCCTGCAACAGGGCAGGCTTGATGCTCTCATCATAGGAAATGACTGTGTCGAATGTGTGCGTTTCCTGGGCTGAATCGACTTCGAAACGGCCTACGATGGCGATTTTTTCATTGGTTGGTGTAAAAAGGAGTGCGCTATCCCAGGTCAGTCCGCTATCCCCATACACCAGGGGCAAAACGGGATCACCTGCGGCGCTTGTCTCCCTGACAAAGATTAACCATAAATCAATATGATTTTCTTTGAGGATCTCCGCGATTTGTTCGGTTTTTTCAATCACGATCTGGTTCATTTCGCTCCTGTTCATGTGTTGTAGTTATCAAAGAAGGTTTTTCCTAATGCTTGGTTAAGTGCGCGATGATGATTTCTGCTGCAAGGCTCATCATCTCGAGGCTGAGGGAGGGCAGGGGTTTTTTGGTTAATGCTGCCTGCTGCGGTAAGGCGGGCAGGTGGATAAAGCCCGCAGGAACAGGTCGTCCCGCGCGTGCGATCTCATGCATGAGGGTGTAAAACACGAGGTTGCACAAGTAAGCGCCTGCCGAGAGTGAGATTTCTGCAGGTATGCCTGCCTCTTTCAATGACAATAGAATAGATTGGATTGGCAGCGTGCTGAAGAAGGCAGTGGGACCCTCAGCTGAAATCGGTGTATCGCTCACGATCAGCCCTTGATTATCAGGGATGCTGAAGTCGAGCAGGTTGAGCGCAACCTTTTCAAGCGAGATCCTGGCTCTGCCTGCTGCCAGTCCAAAGCAGAGGACTGCATCGGGTTGGTGCTGGTGTAATTGTGTGAGAATGATCTGTGGAGCTTTGACCCGGTCAACGGGAAGCAAGATGGTAATCAGATCGATATCTTCTTTGACCCGATCCGGCATACCTTGCACCAGCAATTGGCTGGGGTTTTCGGCATGGTCCGCAAAGGGTTCGAAGCCTGTGACCATGATTTTCATCGGGAACCCCCTACCGGTGGTGGGATAGGTTCAAAGTATTTTTGAAGAATGGTATCAGGATCCATTTTTTGGTCCAACGCAGCTAATATTGAGCGAATGTTCAGAATGATCTTAGCGAGGTCCAGCCCGCAACAAAGGCTTGGCAGTTGCTCCAGCCAGTTGAGGGCTTTGACAAAGAATTTCCAGGCAGCATCCGGGCGGTTCTGAGTGAGACGATAAAAGCCCCCGCTGAGATCCAGTAAGGCGCGGTAAAGATTGCGGGACTCGTGGAGTGTTTCTCGCCAGGCTGCCTCAAAATACTCATGGGCAGGATAAAAATCCCTGGCATTAAAGGCATTCAATCCCTTGATGGCGTTGTTGGAAAATGCATCGAATGCTTTGTTCATAAGTGCCCTGTAAGTTTATGGTGAGATTATAGCACCGGTCGTGAAAAAATTTGTTCCGGGATAGATTTTGTGCAAAGTTTTGCCCAGTTTATCAAAAATCCTGTCCTTCCTATGCTATAATTTCCCTACGTTTACCGAAGGTTTATTGCGTTAGTTTTGAATGAGAGGTTGATATGTTAATCGTTAATGGGAATTTGATCACCTGGGGAAAACCAAACCAAATTTTGGAAGATGGAACTGCCATATTAATACGTGATGGGGTGATTGAGAAAATTGGTCCTCAAAGTGAACTGCTGAGGGACTATCCAGATGAAGAATTATTGGACGCTGAGGGGCAGTATGTGATGCCGGGTAATATTTGTGCTCACACGCACTTTTATGGCGCTTTTTCGCGCGGCCTGGCTATCCCCGGGGATGCACCTGCCAATTTTGTTCAAATTTTAGAGAAATTATGGTGGCAATTGGATAAGGCGCTGGACATGGACGGTGTTCGCTATTCTGCGCTCGTGTCCCTGGTCGATGCTATCAAACACGGTACAACAACGTTAATCGATCATCACGCCTCTCCCAATGCAATTGACGGCTCATTGGATGTGATTGCGGATGCAGTTAACCAGGCAGGTTTGCGGGCATCCCTGTGTTATGAGGTTACAGATCGGGATGGGATGACAAAATCGGAACAGGGGCTGCAGGAAAACCTGCGATTTATCCAACGCATCCAAAAACGAGCGTCTGAAGACTTGAATTTGAGAGCACACTTTGGCTTGCACGCCAGCCTGACGCTTTCGGATGCGACTTTGGAACGGGCGCGGGCTCTATGCCCCGAGGGAATCGGTTTCCATGTGCATGTAGCTGAAGGCATTGCCGACCAGGAGGACAGCCTGCAGAAAGCTGGGATGCGAGTAATCCACCGCTTCGACCAGTTTGATCTGTTGACGCCTGAAACGATCCTTGTGCACGGCATTCATTTGGATGATAGCGAGATTGACCGCATTGCGTCCGCCACTTCCTGGCTCACCCATCAACCGCGTTCGAACATGAACAATGCCGTTGGGGTTGCGCAGGTGGAAAAAATGCTTGAAAAAGGTGTGCGGCTGGGGATGGGGAACGATGGATTTTCCAACGCGATGTGGGTGGAATGGAAAGAGACCTACCTGCTGCATAAATTGGTCAACAATGACCCTCGCCGGATGAATGGCTATACGGTTGTGGAGATGGCGGTAAATAACAACTCAGATCTTGTCACGCAGGTCTTCGATGGGCTGCGGGTTGGGGAGCTGTCTGAAGGGGCAGCCGCTGATTTGATCTTTGTGGATTATCATCCCTTCACCCCGATGACCGCAGGTAATCTGCCCTGGCACATCCTGTTTGGATTCCACGAAAGTATGGTTACGGCGACGATTGTTGCCGGAAAACCATTGATGTACCGTCGTGAGCTGCTGACCCTGGACGAGGAAAAGGTGATGGCGGAGGCGATGGTGGCGGCCAAATCTGCCTGGAAACGATTCGAATCTTTATCTGAATAAGCGTAAAGGAATATTATTAATGGAAACAACTGAAAAGAAGAAATATACGATCGGTATCATTGGGGGAACGGGCAAAGAGGGAAAAGGCCTGGCATACCGCTGGGTTCTGGCAGGACACAAGGTGATTATTGGGTCTCGTCAGTATGAAAAAGCACAGCAGGCGGTAGATGACCTCTCTGAATTGTTAGGGGATGAGGCAAAATTATTGACGGGAATGGAAAATCGAGAGGCTGTGGCTGCATGCGAAATTGCAGTGGTCACAGTGCCTTATTCTGCCCACAAGGCGACTTTGGAAGACCTGAAAGATGTGCTGGATGGCAAGATCGTAATTGATGTTGTCGTGCCGATTGTGCCGCCCAAAGTAACCAAAGTGCAAATGCCAGAGGCAGGATCGGTGGCACAGGAAGCCCAGGCAATCCTGGGTGACAATTGCAGCGTGGTTGATGCCTTTCAAAATATCTCTTATGAACGCCTGATGGAGGATGGGGATGTGGATTGTGATGTGCTGGTATGCGGCAAGGGCAAAGCAGCCCGAGAGGTGGTTTTAGGCTTGGTGGCTGATACCGGTTTGAAGGGCTGGGATGCTGGAGTGATCGAAAATGCCGTGGTGGTTGAGGGACTGACCTCGATATTAATTGGGCTGAACATTCAGCATAAGGTGCACGCTTCAGGGATTCGCATCACAGGAATCTCGGATCAGGAATAGCATGTCGTTAACCCTGACGCCCCTTGGGAATTTTCCGCTTATAAATCCAGGCGACGACCTGCCAGTGATCCTGTTAAATTCATTGGCAGAAAATCAGCTGACCTTGCAGGATGGCGATATTCTGGTTTTAGCGCAAAAGATTGTGTCTAAGGCAGAAAATCGTTTGGTCAATCGAACGACCGTTACACCTTCTGATGAAGCGAATTATTACGCTGAGGTAACCGGTAAAGACCCACGATTAATTGAACTGATCCTTTCGGAAAGCAAATCGGTCGTCCGGAGCCGACAGGGCTTGATCATTGTTGAGCACAGGCTGGGTTTTATCAGTGCGAATGCGGGGATTGATCATTCTAATGTTTGTGGACCGTGGGGAGATCCCGACGATTGGGTTTTGCTGCTGCCTGAAAACCCGGATGAGTCTGCCGGGAAAATCCGCAAGTATCTGGAGGAAGCAGCAAAGTGTCGGATTGGTGTCCTGGTCATCGATTCTCATGGGCGCGCCTGGCGCCATGGCACTGTTGGTGTGACGATCGGCTTATCGGGTATGCCGGGGCTGGTTGACCTGCGCGGTGAACCCGATTTGTATGATTATCGCTTACGGGTGACCTTTGTGGGTGCTGCGGATGAATTGGCTGCGGCTGCATCTTTGGTGATGGGGCAGGCAGATGAGGGCACACCGGTTGTCCTCGCAAGAGGCTTTCCCTATCCTTTGCGTGAAGGGAAGCTGTCTGAATTGATCCGACCGGAAGAAAAAGACTTGTTCAGGTGAGGGATGGATGCATGCGATTCTGAGCAAACTTGATCCTGCATCTTCAGAAACTGTTCATAAGCTCTGGGAGCAGTTGAGGGAATCTTGTGGATTGCGTGCGATCTACGAAACACCGATTCCGCATTTTTCCTGGTTTGTTGCAGAACAGATCAATTTCGAGAGAGCATCCCCAATTCTGTCACAAATTGTTGGTCAGCAATCATCCATGACCCTGCATACCTTCGGAGTAGGGCTCTTCTCTGGAGCGACCCCGACCCTTTACTTACCCATTGTAAAATCGCGTGAGATGATTGCTTTGCATGAAACACTTTGGGACCAGATCACACCTTTTTCGAAGGAAGTCAAACTGTATTATTCTCCCATGTTGTGGGTGCCTCACATCACGCTGGCATTAAAGGATTTGACGAGGGAAAACCTTGCCTGTGCGGTTGAGGCAATTGGGTTTGAACCCATCGAGTTATTTATCACAGTGAATAACCTCGCTTTTGCTGAGAATGAAGTCGAAGTGACAGGTAAAATTCTTAAGGATTATCCTTTTCCATTAGCTCATGCTTCTTAAGGAGCGTGTTTTGAAGATTGTTACCCTGGCTGGCGGCGTTGGTGGCGCAAAACTGGTCGATGGACTGGCAAAAATTTTATCTCCTGAAGAATTAAGTGTGATTGTCAACACGGGGGATGATTTTGAATATCTGTCTTTGCGAATCAGCCCCGATCTGGATACAGTGTGTTACACGCTCGCAGGATTGGCTAATCCGGACACGGGCTGGGGAAGGGCACAGGAAACCTGGCAGACATTCGAGGAGATCGGAAGGATTGGCGGTCCAGATTGGTTCAGACTGGGCGATTTGGATTTGGCGACCCATCTCGTCAGGACAACTCGTTTGCAAGCGGGCGAGACTCTTTCTGAAATTACGGTGGATCTCTGCCAAGATTGGGGCGTGGTCCATCCTGTGTTTCCAATGAGTGATGATCCGGTGCGCACGATTGTGCACACTGAAACAGGCGAAGCGCTTGGTTTTCAGGAGTATTTTGTCCACCAGGCTTGCCAGCCAGTTGTTCGCTCGTTTGAATTTCGGGGGATTGAGGAGGCAAAGCCAATCACAAAAGCTGTGGATGCCTTAGCTGCCTGCGACCTCGTTCTTTTTTCGCCCTCTAACCCATGGGTGAGCATCGACCCGATTCTTGCTGTACCAGGCCTCAGAGAATTGATTTCTGCGAAACCCGTTGTGGTTGTCTCTCCCTTGGTGGGCGGGAAAGCGCTGAAGGGACCAGCTGCCAAAATGTATCAGGAACTGGGTCTGACTCCCAACGCTTTTGAAGTGGCAAGGCACTACCAGGATTTGATCACGGGGTTTGTTTTTGACTTGTGTGATCAGGAAGAATTGGAAAAAATTGAGCGATGTCGTATAATTCCTTTAGTTACCGACATTGTGATGAAGAACAAGCAGGATCGTGTTCGCCTGGCAGAAGAAATACTGAAATTTTGCGGGCAGATCTTGAACAGGAGCCGATAAATCAATGAGCCTTTGGGCAATTGTTCCAATCAAACCATTACGCCGGGGAAAATCTCGACTTTCCACGATTTTATCCGAAGAAGAACGATCACATCTTAATCATTATTTATTTACCTACACGATTGAAGTCCTGAAACAGGTGGATTCAATTTCAGACATTCTCGTTGTCAGCCGAGACACAAATGTCCTGACGGAATCGCGTGAGATGGGGGTGCGCACAGTGACAGAAAATGGCACCCCGGAACTGAATCATGCCATCCGCCGCGCCTCGCTGTTTTCAACCGCGTTTTCCACAGAGGGTGTCTTGATTGTGCCCGCGGATTTGCCATTGCTGACCCGTGAAGATGTGACGGACTTCATCCACCACCGCACGCAAGCACCAATGATTGTAATTTCACCGGATCGGCGCCGGCAGGGAACGAATATGCTGTTGCTTGATCCTGCTGATTTGCTCACATTTTCTTATGGGCAGGAGTCATTCACGCGCCACATTGAACTGGCGAAATCTCAATGTGCGGATGTGATGATTGTTGAAAATGAGCGCATTGCGCTCGATTTGGATGTTCCTGAGGATTTTGATATTCTTAGCACAAAACGTTCGATACCGATATTTTTCTAATATAAGTGAACCCTAGACGAAAAGGAAGAAAATTATGATTGACAGAGTAGCACTTTACTTACAGGACGCACATGATTTACGGGATGGGCTCGACTATGTAAAATATGCTGAAGCGCGCGGCTTTGAGGCTGTTTGGCAGGCAGAAAGCCGATTGGTGCGGGATGCGATTGTGCCTATGGCTGCTTATGC
>DIXG01000008.1 GCA_002436005.1 Anaerolineaceae bacterium UBA6086
TTGAGAAATGGGTTAGGGGAAAATAGGTTTCCTTTGAAGTCAGAAAGACCTTAACCAAAAAGAGGCAAACAACCGTTTGCCCCTTTAGCTTGGGCTCTATTCTTCGTCTGCGGGTTCCTCTTGCAGATCAAATCCCTGCTGCAGGGCAAGGGTGCGCAATTTTTGACGAACCTCGCGGAACTGGATTTTGGAGATGCCCAGTTTCTGGCGGATTTTATCCGGATCTTTACCTTCCACCAGGTCGGTGAGCACGCTGGTCCAGCGCAGCATGTCGAAGGAGATGCGCTGTTCAAATTGGCCGGCTTCGGTAATATCCTCCAGGATATATTCAAGCCGGCGCGCTGTCCAGGGGAACAGGCTTTCCTCAGGTTGATATTGATCGGCGTATTCATTGAACGCTTCTAACCAGTCTTTGGAGAGGGGAATTTTTCGTTCTTTATAACGATAGCGCGGGTTGGTGTAGCGGATGAAGACATAGGCTTCTTCCGGATTTTCAAGAGAGAGGTGGTTGAGTGCAATGTCGCGGCATTCTCCCTTCTTGATTGCTGTCTCCAGGAGCAGTTTGAGCAGCGTGTAAGGCCGCGCATCTGGCGGGTCGGCGTGGCGCATGGCGTTGGCTGTTTCCAGCGCCAGGGTCACTTCCCTTTGGGTGAGCACTTTGGGTAAGGGACTGGTGACGGAACGCTGCACGAGTTTTTCTGCGGGGTCTGCAAGCAGTGCGCCGCCGTGCTGCAGCCAGCGAAAAAAGCTTTTGATGGATGTGATGCGGCGGGATAGGCTTTTGGGGCTGCAGGGAATGCCGCGTTCGTTTTCAAGCCAGTCTGTGAAGTTCTCCAGATCCTTCAGGGTGATTTCACCCAATGTGATATCAGGCGGCAGAAAGGTATCCAGCAGGGTCAGGTCGGCAATAAAAGCTTTGATCGTATGCGGAGAACGCCCCTGGTCTTTCAGGTAAAATTCCCAGGCGTGGAGGGCTGGCTTGAGCAGGGTTTTATCCGATAGATGGGCTGGTGTGACAGATGGGTTTTGTTCGTTTGTCATTGAACCTCCGATTGTTTCGTATAGTCAGTTCTTTACGTATAGTTTAATGCAATCAGGGGCGATTGTCAAATGCGAGTTTTTGCCGGAATATGGCACATTTTTAACGCGCCGGTGGTTGTCAGTTGCGATACGGAGACTCCGAGCTGGCGAAGCAGTTTTATGGATTTGGTTTTATGGAAAAGCGCGCGAACAACCCGAGATTGGACGGGAAAGAAGGGGAAGTGAGAAGTGGGATTTTAGCAATCCCCGATCAATAAAGGGCGAGCGCTTCGATCATCAGCTGGCGAATTCCCTCAGTATCCGGCACCAGCACCTGTGCGCCCTGCCAGGTGATCCAGTCATATGCCAGTTCGTATCCCACCACGTAATTGCGGATATCGCGGTTGTCCTTGATTTTGCTGGCAAGGGGGAGGAGCGAGACTACCTGGTCCAGCTCTACATCGGTCTGGACGTATGTACGATAGGCGTTGTAGAGCTCTGGCGCTTTCAGGATGATGTCAAGGCTCATCAGGCGATCAAAGATGCCCTCGATGACCTCCTGTGCCCGCCGAGCCCGTTCTATATCGTTGGAGGTATAACGGGAACGGGCATACCAGAGTGCCAGATCCCCGTTCATATGCACCGTGCCTGGCCCCACACTGCAGGTGCCGCTGGCATTCACCCAGCTGGCGCAGCTGTCGGTCAGGTTTTGGGCAGCGTTGACATAGATGCCGCCCAGGTTGTTGATCACTGTAACAAAGCCATTGAAGTCCACCAGGACATAATGATCTGGCCTGACACCAAAGTTCAGCTCAAAGGTGTCTGCCATGAGCTCAAATCCGCCGTAAGGAAAGGCGGTATTGATCCGATTTTCACCCATGCCCGGGATCTGGACAAACAGGTCACGTGGAAAAGAAACAGCGCTGACAAAATCATCTTTGGGATTCAACGATACCCAAACGATAATATCGGTACGGAAACCACCTTCGTTTGGACGGGCGTCTGAACCCAGCAAGAGGATATTAACCTGTCCTTCCGGCTTTTGCAGCTTGCGAACTGTAGGCGTGGGCAGGGCAGGTGAATTTGTGTTAGCTTCTGGTGTCCCTTGTGTTTGAATACTTTCGGAGCCGGCAAGAGGCTGGAAGGGCGTGGGAGTGGGCTGGGTATCCATGGCTTGTTTTGTTTGCATCGCATAGGTATATGCGGCGCTTAAGGGGTCACGTTTGCCAAAGGCGATCCCGGCCGTGAGAATAAAACCCAATAGTAGAACGAGCCCACCAAAAACCACAACAACCAGCACCTCAAGGGGCTGCGGTCTGTGATTTCTACGTCTTCGTGAATTTTGTTTTGTTTGCATTCTATTCAATCTTTTTTATTTTATATTACTTGCATTTATCATTATGCACAATTATAGCGAATGATAACCATTAATCAATAATCCGCACGGGAAGCTGGACACGAAAGGTGGTGAACTCGTTTTTCTGGCTCTTGATCCAGATCTTACCGTTCAGCAGACGAATCGCCCGGATGGCTTCGCGGATGGCTTGGATGCTGCCAATTCCCGGTATGGCAGATTGATCGCCATTGAATAAGATGCGCTGTTCTTCCTGTGTCAAACCTTCACCCAGATCAGTCACCTGGATGATCAGCATGCCCGTTTCAAGTGAGAGTGCCTGGCTGAGCTGGATTTTATTGCCGGGCTCGGATGCCTGAATGGCATTATCAAGCAAGCCGCTCAAAATGGATTGCAGCAGCAGGGGATCTGTCCGGATGATCTGCCGTCCATCGGGGTTGAGAATTTCAAGGATGATACCCTTCTGTGAGAGTTTAGCAGCGGCACCCAGCCGGGCATTTGCGGCGATGGCATCCAGGCTGAGCACCTGGTTTTCGACAGACAAGCGAATGGGTCCGGTTTGCCCACTCTGGTTTTCAAGGTCCTTGATCCGTGCGTTGGCTCGCTTTAATTCGGTGCGAAGCTGATCACGCTCCGCATTTAGTTGACGCATTTCTGTCTTAGATTGTTCTAGCTCGTTCGCATAATCTTTTTGGGCGGCAGCCTGAGCGGCGAGGGTTCGAAGTTTTGCTTGGCACTCGTCCAGCTGCTTGACGATTTCCAATTTTTCGATTTGAAACTTTGCCTTGAGCTGTTTGATAGCGTTTTCTCTGATCTCGACGGCGGATCCCATTTGGGCAAGCGCCCTGGTGAGGATCTCTTTATCCTGGGTGAGAGCGGACTGTGCCAGGTGTGATCGCTCGAGGTCGGTTTTGAGTTTTTCGATGGGATCAACCGTGAAGAGCACCTGTGCCAATGTGTTTTTGATCTTGTTCAGCAGCTCCACCGTATCCTCCCCAAAGTTCTTACCGGTATAAGGCGAGAGGAAGATCACGCCGCCTGCAAGCGGCTGATCTGGCAGCGAGAGCGGAAAGGCTAAGAGGTTGCCGATCCGGTGATAACGGAGCAGCAGGGTGAAGGTGACAGCATCCCGCGTATTTGCCTGGGCATCTGAAAGTGTGAGGCTATGCCCTTCCTCCCATGCACCCATAATATGGAGTAATTCTGCTCTTTCGAGCGTTTTGGCAGGTAAAAATTCTTCCCTGATCAGGTCATAACCGGTCAGCAGCTGTACCTGGTTGGCTTCTTTTGGAATTCTGACGAGGTAGCAGATATCGGATATCACGCTCAAACTGACTGCACGGGCAATTGCCCGGTATTTGTTTTCGGCGGTTTCCTGCAAGGGGATTTGTAATAGTTGATCGATCAGGGTTGGCTTGGGGTCCACGCGCTTTTCCCCGTTGACGGGAGCCTGGTTGTTGTCTGACGCTGATTCGGTTCCTGTTGGGCGGGAGACTCTTTGCAAGGTGGCAATGATCCAGGGCAGGGTCAGCGCCTGTGCCAACCTGACGGCGCCCATCTGATTGGTATAAGTATTTGGGGACAGTCTCTGCACCAGATAACCGCAGGCAATTGCAAGCAAAATCCCCACAGCCACCCCCCACTGGGCAGGCTTTTTAATCAGGATAGCAATTAAACAGGCGAGGATCAATGCAAAAGCAGTCACCTCCCAGATCAGAAGGAATCTTTGTAGTGAAGCAGCAACATCGGCGGGTAAAAGTGTGCCCAAAAACAGGGAAGCAGCAGCGAGAAGAATCACTACCAAAGAAATCACTGCTGCCAGCCAGGTGAGCAGGGAGGACTTTTGGTTTTCAACAAAAGTCCAGGTCAGCCATGTGATGGTGAGGACACTGGCTGCTCTTTCTACCGTCCCGATTAAAAAATCGAGGTGAGAAATCTCAAAATTTGGGAGAAAACGAACGCCAAAGAGCAGCAATTGGAGCAGCAGAAGCACGCTGGTTCCGATGATGAGGTGCTTAGCAGCTTCCTGGTTTGCTGCTTGCAGGCGTTTATGGGCAGCCGAAACCAACACCAGGATTAACGCCAGGCTGACGACCAGATGATAGATCAGGTCGCCGGGCGATTGTGTCAATAAGTTGAAGATAGCAGAAAAATTGATCTCCATGGGTTTTCGACTTCCAGTACAGATTTCCGTTGTCTTGTGGGATTAATGCAAGTTATATTCCACATTGCTCCCAGTGAAGAAAACCCAGAAGAAATTTAGCGGGTGATTTCCACTACCACGCCGGGATCTGCCCAGTAATAAAGCTCTTCAGCAGCTGCTAAATCGAGGATGATGCATCCGTATGAGGCCGGCGACCCAAGAGAGCTTGCCCACAAGCGGCTGCCACTCGAAAGGAGCGGCAGGCCATGAATGCCATTCATAAACCCTGGCCAGGCTTCATAAATACCGAGGAAATGCGGCATGAACAGGTCCCAATTTGAAGCATAGGCATTGATTTCATGGGATTGCACCTGGAAGATGCCTGCCATGGTGGGGGAATCGGAGACGCCTGTGCTGACAACGTGAGTGCGGATGAGCTGCCCATTTTCATAGACTCTCATGCGCTGTTCACTGATATCAATGATGATGCGCTTTTCTGGTACCGGTGGCAGGGGCAGGAGCACATTTTTGGATGGGATATCCAATACCATCCCTGAGGAAAGGTTGTTAATTGTCAGACCAGGATTGGCATCCAAAATATGCCACAAGGGCATGCCGAGCTTGAGAGAGATCGACCACAGGGTCTCATCGACATTTACCTTGTAGGTGGTGGGATTGTGAAGAACTGCTATGGTTAAAGGTTCTCCCTCCTGCCATGCTGTAATGACGGCATTCCAGTCTGTCGGAGTCTGCAGATGGCGTCCTTCTCCCAGTTCCTTTTCCCATTGGTCAAATTGGGCTTTAACCTCTTTGCGGGGGATGGAAAAACGGACCTCATAAGAATCGGGATCAACACTGACCCAGCTGCGTTTAGCATCGGCAGAGACTGACCAGTGAAAGGTTTCATCCAAGATCGGGTCGTAGGCGGATAAGGTCATTTCTTGTACAATCACCGCTTCAATGTCCTTCACGACAAAGCTCAGGTCTAGCAGGTTTGGGTTCAGGGACTTTAGATAAAGCGGGGCAGATTGACTGACCAAATTTGTGAACGCATTGGCATTAAGCTGCGCCAATGTGGTCTCAATATCCACTGTTTTACCCGATGAGCCAGGCAACGCCACCCATTGACCCGACTGATATTCAACCCGGGCTTCCTGGGGTGCGAGTGTGAGGTTCTCGGCAAGCTTTTCAAGCGTTTCGCGTGCCGTTGTTTCGTCGAAGTAGAGGATGGGGAGGAGGGTTCTTTCTTCTCCTCGCAAGGCAGCTAACACCTCTTTGAATGGCTCAGCACCGCGCCCAACCAGATAGGCTGATTGGGCAGTGGCAGCAGGATCGACCCAATAGCCCAGTTCCTGGGGTGTTAGCCAGTGGGATGCCTCAGGGTCTTCTGGTGCGACCAGGTGGATTTTTCGCTCAAGGTTCCAGCTTTGATTGATGAGGGCTTGGGTTTCCTCTGGTGTCAGCCTGCCCACAGGAAGATCATAAACCTGGATGTTCGGCAGGTTCCACTCCAACACCTGGAAGGCAACTATCAGACTGCTGGCAAGCATCAGCGGCAGCAGGACGACCATTGAAACCAGGCTGAGCCACAGCGCTGCACGTCCTGATTTTTTCGTTTTAGAGGATCGTTTCGGTTCGGTATTGTCCAATGTTTGTATCTTTTGCATTTACGCTTCCTTACTCTGGATTATATCGCAAAGGGTAGACGGGTAGACGGGCTGTTTTGTTCCTCAGGGCTGTTGGGGATTTCTGTTCGCCTTTGGTTTGTTCATGCTTGAGTAGGTTTTCAGGTTGTGTTATTGATATAATGAGTAAAACTAAGCGAACAGATCGTCTCCGCATTGCAGGATGTTGGGCTGGTTGTCCAAAGGATGATTTATGGTTTTACGTTTGATTGTTTGGTATTTCACATTGTTGATCCTGGGGTGGATCACTTTTCCCATTTCTTTTCGCATTTTTGCAAAGCTGCCTGATCGCGGATATGCATTAAGCCGTGTGTTGGGGTTGCTGCTGTGGGGGTTTGGCTTTTGGCTTTTGGCATCACTGGGCGTATTACAAAATAGCTCTGGGGGGATCCTGCTCGTTTTGACCGCAGTCATTGGGATCAGCGTTTGGTGCGGTTGGCGACACAAACAGATCCTGCTGGCGTGGATTAGTGAACACTGGCGCCTGATCCTGATGACAGAAGTGCTGTTTTGGATCAGTTTCACATTTTTAGCTTTGGTGAGGGCTTCTAACCCGGATGCAACGGGCACTGAAAAGCCGATGGAACTGGCGTTCATCAATGCGATATTGAACTCTGACACTTTCCCCCCAAATGACCCCTGGCTCTCAGGCTATGCCATCTCGTATTATCATTTTGGGTATATCCTGGCGGGTATGCTGGCGAAGGTCACCGGTACACCCGGCGCTGAAGCGTTCAACTTGATGCTGACCTCCACCTTTGCGATGAGTGCAGTCGGGGCTTATGGAGTAGTTTACGATCTCCTAACCGCGTTTGCCGGGAAGGTCAGGCAAACGATCTCTGATCTGTTTTGGGCTTTGCTCGGTCCGCTATTCTTGCTCTTTATCAGTAATCTGGAAGCCATTTTGGAGATGCTGCACCAGGCAGGGGTAGGTTGGCACCTGGAAAGCGGTACCTCCCGATTTTGGGCGTGGGTGAATATCGAGAGTTTGACCCAACCGCCTTCAGGACCGCTCACCCTGATCCCTCAAAGGTTCTGGTGGTGGTGGCAGGCTTCTCGCGTGGTGCAGGATATTGACCTTCTGGGTAATGTCAGCCCGCTTTCGCCCATTGATGAATTTCCAGCATTTTCCTTCGTGCTGGGGGATCTGCATCCGCACGTCCTGGTGATCCCGTTTGCGATGTTAGCGGTGGGATTGGCGCTGACCGTCTTCCTGGGCGGGCTGGACCGTAAGATTAGCATATGGGGCATTGAGGTGCCTTTCCGCTGGGATTTGTTTGGCGTTCTTGCGATCACCCTCGGTGGTATTGCCTTTTTGAACACCTGGGATTTACCCGTTTATTTCACGCTGGTCGTAGGTGCGTTCCTGTTTTCGCAGGTACGAGTGAAAGGTTGGGACTGGGATAGACTGTATGAATTGGTGATCTTCGCCGTGCCGCTGGGAGCACTGTCCCTTTTGCTGTATGCACCTTTTTTGCTCAGTCTACAGTCGCAGGCGGGTGGCATTTTGCCAAACCTGATTTATCCAACACGCGGTCTGTATTTGTGGATCATGTTTGGGACGTTGTTTGTGCCTATTTTCCTGTTCTTTGGCTGGTTGGCGCGCCGGCGGACGAGGGCGGATTGGCGTAGAGCAACAATACTTGTGCTCTTCCTGGTGCTATCCCTGATTTTTCTTTCGGTTCTGCTTGGCTTTTTTGCTGCACGAACTCAGATCGGTCAGCAGGTGATTGCCAGTCAGGGCAAAACGACTTTTGGTGAGGTGCTTGAAGCAGCCGTACCCCACAGATTGAAATTTGGTTTTTCACTGCTGACGCTGGCTGGATTGTTGATCATAGGACTTTCTTATCTTTTAGGCACAGGACAAACCGCAGCAAATACAAACGAGACCAATTATCCCTTTCCGTTTGTCCTGTTGATGATTGTTCTGGGCGGTGTGATGGTTTTAGCACCTGAATTTGTATATCTGGCTGATGTCTTTGGGACACGGATGAACACGGTCTTCAAGTTTTATTATCAAGCCTGGATGCTATGGTCGCTGGCAAGCGCTTTCGCGGCTGTGATGATCTTTAAGCACGGACGCTGGGTTTCAAAGATGGTTGTGTTGGTGTTTGTCCTCCTGGGGTTGGCTTATCCTGTGCTGGCTTATCCGGACAAGACCAACGGTTTCCAATCGCCATGGGGCTTCACGCTGGACGCAGGCGACTATATGACACGTCAGGCGCCAGACGATGCGGCCGCAATTGCTTGGCTCAGGGCTGCCGAGAGTGGTATTGTGGCAGAGGCGGTGGGTGGCCAGTACTCCGGGTATGCGCGTGTGGCGACGCTCTCAGGTCAGCCGACAGTGTTGGGATGGCCCGGGCATGAAGGACAGTGGCGCGGAGGTTATGAAGAAGTAGGCAGCCGGGAGCAGGATATTCGCACGCTCTACGAAACAGCAGATTGGGAGACAGCCCTGGAGATCATCCAGCGCTACAATATTCGCTTTATTTTCCTTGGCGATCTGGAGATGCGCACTTACGCCGTTAACACCCAAAAATTTGAAATCAATTTGGGATTGGGGTTTGAGCAGGGAAACACACGTGTTTTTGTTGTCCCGCCCGTTTTTCTGGATTGATCCACCCGGTCAGCTGGGGTTATTTTTGCTGCATTTATAGCGGTGGATCTTGAAGGAATTTAGATAAAAAGCAGTTTGGGTGTGGTAGGATTTTGATGCACCGTATTGCTGAAAGGAAAGAAGATTTTATGGTACGAACACGCTTTGCCCCCAGTCCGACTGGTTACATGCACATTGGCAATTTACGCACGGCTTTATACGCCTATCTGACGGCACGACGGAACAAGGGCGTATTTATCTTGCGGATTGAAGATACGGATCAGGAACGCAATATTCCTGAAGCTGTCGCTGCGATTTACAAGGGTCTGGCTTTGGCAGGGTTGACCTATGACGAGGGACCTGATAAAGATGGGGGCTTTGGTCCCTATGTTCAATCTGAGCGATTGAACATTTACCGGGAATATGCCGAGCAGCTGATCTCGTCAGGCGGTGCCTACCGCTGTTTCTGCAAAAAGGGAGACCTGGATGTGGGAGAGGAAGGTCCTAAACGGCGGGACCCCTGTCGATTTTTGTCACCGGAAGGTGTTCAGGAAAAAATCTCGTTAGGTGAATCTTTCGTCATCCGCCAGAGGATCCCTGAAGAGGGTAGTACGCACTTTGTGGATGCTGTTTATGGAGAAATCACTGTGGAGAATTCCCAGCTGGATGATCAGGTGCTGCTGAAATCTGATGGGTTTCCCACGTATAATTTTGCCAATGTGGTGGATGATCACCTGATGGAGATCACACATGTGATGCGCGGACAGGAGTATTTATCTTCAACGCCGAAATACAACCTGTTATATGAAAGCTTTGGCTGGTCGATCCCTACCTATGTGCATCTGCCCCTGATCATCAAAGAAGACGGCAGCAAGTTCAGCAAACGGCTGGGGGATCCTTCCTTTGAGGACCTGGTGAAGATGGGGTATCTACCCGAGGCAATCGTCAATTATATTGCTCTGCTGGGTTGGAGCCCGGGAGACGACCGGGAATTCTTCCATCTTAAGGAACTTGAAGCAATATTTGACATTGACCGCATCAATAAATCCAGTGCGGCTTTCTCTTTTGATAAGCTGACCTGGCTGAATGGAGAGCATATTCGTGCGCTGACACCAGAAGCTTTTCACCAGCTGGCACTGCCGTATTATCCAGCGGCACTGCTTCAATATGATACGCAAAAGATCAGTGAGTTGATGCAGGTGCGCACAGAAAAATTAACGGATATTCCAGCAATGGTGGCGTTTTTTGTCGCCGTGCCAGAATATGATCTCGATATGTATGTGCATGAAAAATCAAAGTGCGATCCCCAGATCAGCCTGGAAATTCTGAGGGCATCTCTGCCCGTTTTGGAAAATCTCGACACCTGGAATAATGACAGCTTGTTTACAGCCTTGAAAACTTTTGGCACAGAAGCAGGGTATAAAACCGGGACGGTGATGTGGCCTATTCGCACGGCGCTTTCTGGCGTGTTGGCGACACCCGGTGGGGCGACTGCTCTGGCGGAAATTTTAGGCAAAGAGGAAACACTGTGCCGGATCAAGGACGCCATTGCCAAACTGGAGAGCGCATCAGGGGTTTAAGAGATCACAACTTTTAGACACTGAGGTCTTTTACCATGAGAGGTATGTGCTGATCCCCTGTTTCCATCCCGATTCAAGCGCCTGGGTGAAACCTGAATCGTCCTTGATGCCGGAGCAAACGGAAAGGATGGGACCTTTTCCGCTGGTGTCTTTGATCAGCATGCCATCCCCGAGGTCACAGAGGTTTGAAGCCAAACTGAAAGAGGTGATCTCGAAGAGTTCGGGGGCAACCAGGTAAACTGCCGGCAGCAGATCCCACAAGTAGAAAACCAGCTGGCCTGTGTAAGCGCCAAAAGCCAACAACCATTGGATCAGGTTGCGTCTGAGCCAGCCTGGCCAGAATTTTGATCGGGCAATGTCCTTCAGGCGATAGGGGGCATCCAGACAAGCCTGCGCGGTAAACACTGTCACCGGACAGGGGGCGTGCAGCAGGCTGTATGCTGCTGCGGGGCTGGCGGAGAGGTTTAATTCCTTCAGGTTACGATAGCCAAGTTTGACAGGGCTCAGATACCCGCCCATAATCACAATCTCTTTCACCTGCGCGTAAAAGTTGGGATTGAGTTGTGAGGCAGAATACAGGTTGCCAAGCGGTCCCGTTGCAAGGATGGTGATCTCTTGGGGATTGTGTTCGACTTGCTCAGCTAAAAATTGGGCAGCCGCCGTCGTTGGGGGTTGCCCACGCTGCCCTTCTCCCTTTAGAATAGGAAGATTCAATCCCATCCGATTAACCAGTTTTTGCGTCTGGGAATAGACCTCATCGATCTTGCCATTGCCAAAGGTGGTGGTGATCCCGAGAAGATTGACTTGTGGACGCCCTAAAAGATAGATCAGGGCCAAACCGTCGTCCACCTCGTGGAGCGGAATCCCCAGAGTGTTATCGCAGTCTAAAATGATTTTCTTACTCATAACGCAACCCGGCTTTTCTTTCTTTTGTAATTAAACATTACACATTAGGAAAATTGGTTTTCTGCATCTGCTATCCCTGTCCCATGAAAGGATCAAACAGGCTGCGCAGGAAATCAAGATTCACATACATGGAAAGTTTTCGAAAGGTATCCTTATTCTTAAGCAGGTGGTCCCCCCGGCGATATTGCACCCATGCCATGGCGCACCATGAAACCCCGCGCAGACAGTTAAAGGGGTCCCTCAGACGCGTACGCTCTTCAATCGTATCGCGCAGGTGGGAATCTGCAATTGATTCCTTATACGCGTTCATCATGGACTGCTGATCTTTACTTGACATGCGGTAGTCCGTTTTCCATAACGTGGTGGTGGGCACCCGGTAGTGCGAGAGATCCTGTGAAGGATCTCCCCACAGGGGCTTTTCCCAATCCACCAGGTGGATCGTGCCGGCATCCCGATTGAGGATCCAGTTGGTGTTGTTCACCTCGGTGTTGATCAGGCAATTCCAGGGATCAGCAGAAAAATAACGTTCCTTTTGGCGTGCCTGGTCTGCCCAATCCCGCACCTGGGTCAGATAGGATTTGACGGCAGGGTCACCAAGTTCAGAGTCGAGATAGACCTGCAGCATGGGCACGCAGCGCTGAAAGGTGAGTGAGAGGGTTTGCTGTTCTAAAATTAGAGGGTTGGATGATTGAGGGATTTGCAGTTGATGGTAGCGCGCCATCAACCTGGCGGCTTTTTCGTTGTCGCGCTGGTAATCCAATTTTTCGCCGGGTAGATAGGACATACCAAAAACACCAAAGGGCAAATGATGACAGGTATCATCAAGGAAATAGGGCTGTGGACTCACATCAAGCGGTGCTAACAGCGCTAAAGTTTGATACTCGTAGGCGATTTGTTCTCCTGCTGAAAGACCAATTTGGGAACCTGTGTTCACGCGCAGCACCCAGGCTGTTTTTCCCTGCTTGACGAGGAAGTTCATGTTGTATTCGCCCTGCCCCAAGGGCTGGATGGAAAAAGCTTCGTCAGGGGACCAGCCAGGAACGCCCCGAGGACGCGCTTTGTTAAGATATTCCCGCGCATTGGGTAAAAAGGTCTGGATGGATAGATCTGGCATGTAAAGCTCCTGGCTAACAATGCTTATTCGCATTATAGCAAAAATTGCTGTGGTGTGAGTAATCACATTGCTCTTACTACTCTGGTTGCTTTTAATGGTTGTTCTTTTCGCTGGAGTTGTTTTGCTACTTTGTAATTGGCTGATCCAATGATGAAAAGTCGGAGGGGCGGTGATCCCTTGATGAGTTCATCTTGTGGGTAGCTTGCGAAGGCTATCCACCAGATGAAGGATGGCCAGGCGTGGATGACGCAGGATCATCCGCGGACCGCTGTAGCGCATGACCTTCCGGATGGCTTCCCGTTCATCCGCACGGTAGCAATGGATCGGGCATTTGGCACAGGTTGGTTTTTGGATCCCATATGGGCAGCGCTCGATGCGCTGGAATGCATACTCCGCCAGGGATTGACAATCCTCACACAGGGGAGAATCACCCACAGTGTGATGGTCATAGCAATATAACGTGATCATCTTTAATACGGTTTCTTTTTCCCTGTTCACACGCCGGCTATCGGACATCTTCATCACCCTGCATCCCTTCTGGTTTATAGAAAAATGTGATCTTATCCCCAATGAATTCAACTTTCAATCCCTCTTGTTGGGCAAGATACTGAAAAGTTTGCCGGCTGAAAAAACTGACATGGGTGGCATCGGTGAGGTAGTGCGAGGATGGGAATGCGGCGAGATCATCTATCAGAAGCGTCATGACTCCCAGTAAACCGCCGGGTTTGATAAGCCCCATCAATAATTGCCATTCTTTTTTGGGATGGTGAAAATGTTCAAAGGTTTCAGTTGCAGTTACAAAATCGTATTTGGTGTGCAGCACTGCAGAATCAGGCGCATAAAATGGGTCGTAAATTTCTACAGCATAGCCAAGCTCCTTCAGCATGATTGCCAGGGCGGGACCAGGACCGCTGCCAAAATCCAACCCTGAGCGAGGCGGGGGAGCCAATCGATCGGTCAGTGGTGTAAGGAATTGCCCCAGGAATTGCCGATACCCTGAATCCTGCGGGTCATTTTCATGCAGATCGTAGCGGGTTTTTTCCTCGCTGGGCGAAAGAAGATCCTGGCGGTCAACGAAAATCAAGCTGCATTCCGAACAGCGGAGATAGGTGCGCTGTTTATCCTGATAGAAAGGTCGACTTTCAGGATGATCGCACAGTGGGCAAGTTTGTTTTGGTTGTAAATCCATAGAAATACTCGGGTTCATGGTTAATTTTTCTCTGAATTGATTGTACCGAACCTGTCCACCCCTGAACGGTTGCATTAAAAAAATGCTAAGGCGTGGCTGCTTACTACTGGCATCGATATTGGATCGGATTATCTTATTTTACGAGCTTGCCTTATAATGGAATTGATTATGATTTGATGCAACGTGTGTCCAGAGAATAGGGAGAAAATATGCAATCGAGTGATATGTCTAAATTTCCTGTTTTTGTGATGTGTGGGGGTGATTATCCGCGCCGAAAGCTCTTAGAGGACATCGATCCTGAGCAGCGCTACAAAACCAAAGCGCTGCTTCCCTTTCTTGGCAAGCGCTTGATCGATTGGCAACTGGAGGAACTGGCAAAATCGGAATTTGTGGAGGGGCTGTATCTGCTGGGTTTAAGTGAGGCTGATGCGCAGTTCGATTTTCTTGTCCACTATGTTCCAGTCGAGACGATCTCCGATTTCAGTGATAAGTTGCTTGAAGGGCTGGATTATCTTGAGAATCTTGGAAAGAGCACAGAGTTGATCGTGGTCAGCTCCTGTGATGCCCCTGGAATCCGGGTTGAAGAGATTGATGCATTTTTCAAACTGCTGATGGCGACAGAGGGTTATGAATTTTATCTCTCGCTGGTGCCCGAAGACGTGATTGAGGCTGAATTTCCTGGCTCAGGACGGGTTGTGGCGCGTTTTGCAGATGGCAATGTAATTCCTGGTGAGCTTTATGCCCTCAGCCCGCGTGCCATTCGTATCCAGCAAGATGTCATCAAGGAGCTTGGCAACCGCCGCCGGCAGATCAACCGACATGCCCAGAAA
>DIXG01000083.1 GCA_002436005.1 Anaerolineaceae bacterium UBA6086
CATAGCATCGGGCTGCAGCTCGGTGATGTTGAAAATACGGATTTCAATCCAGATGATTTTCTCTACAGCGATACCTATTATGAGAGGCCGCTGGTTGGGATCTTGTTTGACTTGCTGGTCGTAGAATAATTCGCGATTCACCGCCCCCTCATTCGCCCACACAACAACTTGCTGAGCGGCACTACCCTTGCCAATCAGCAAGTTTTATTTTGCTAAGGGATAATTGGAATATAAATGCTGTAATAAAATGCCTGGTAGGTCCAGGCTTCGGTTTGGGCGCGGTCAGATGCAGGATCCAGGACCATTAACAGGGACCCGAGCGATACCATTTCGGTCTGCCGCCCGGTAAAGTCCTGGATCGTCCCAAAGGACATCCATTCGCCGGCTTCAGTCAACACCCAGCCCACACTTTCACTGGCGGGTTCAGCCGTCACCCCCCCAATCACATATACCGATTCATAAATGCTCGCCGCGCCAAAAGCAGAGCGTCCAACGGGCATTTCGGCCATCGCCCCCCAGGGATCTTCCCCAGCCACATCTCGCGAGGGGTAATAGACCAGCGTATCCTGCAAGATCTTGCCATCATTTTGCCCGCCCAAAACGACAATTTTATCCGTCAACGCCACCGCTCGAGCATCCCGTACAGGGGTTGCCATCGGTGTGCCCTGCTCCCATGAATCTGTGCCCGGATCATAAATCAGAACATCCGCCAGGGTTCGCTCACCGTCCCAGCCGCCGAAAAGGTACAGCTTGCCCTCAAAATCCGCCAGGGCATACGCGCTGACCGGTTTGGGCAGCGGCACGCCACTTGCCCACGTATCACTGCGGGGGTCATAAACTTCCAGAACGTCCGTCATCTGCCCATCAGCCACACGCCCCCCTGGCACATAAACCTTTTCGCCGATCACCACCCCAGCCACATCTGCCACAGGCGTTGGTTTGGCGCTGAGCGTCTCCCAACGATTTACCTCCAATAGATAATGAAAAACCTCACCGCCTATGCCCGCCGGTCCTTCACCAGCAATCGAGAACACATTACCATCATAAGCGACCACAGCCATCGACTCGCGCCCTTCTGGCATGGGTGCCAAAGCCTGCCAGCGTGCCGCCAGGCTTTCCGCCGCACTCGGTGAGACAGGCTCTGGAGATGGCGGCAGGATCAGGTTGGTCGTGATCGTCAAGACCAAAACCAGCACCAACATGCCGATTGCCACCCACACCCAGCGAAACTGCAGCAGCGTTTCCCACAGAGAGGGCTCAGGAGGAGCTCCCGTGCTTTCCCCACCCGGCAAATCGACCTTGACGATGCCCTGTTCCATGCCATAAAGCGCTGCCTCAGTGCGCGATGCCGCACCCGTCTTCTCAAAGATATTGCTGAGATGTACCTTGACGGTGTTCGGGCTGATCTGCAGCTTTTGCGCGATTTCACGATTGGTCAGCCCCTTAGCTGCCAATTGCAAAATCTCTTGTTCGCGTGGGCTCAGTGGGAATTTCTCATTCATAGGGTTTGATTTTACCATCACCCGCCAGGGGTATTAATCCGTCTCTGCCCGCAGTGCTTGTAAGTCCGCGTCCACCATCATCTGGATCAGGTGTTCAAATCCAACCTCAGGCTGCCAGCCCAGCACCTTTTTGGCATGGGAAGGGTTGGCAACCAGTGGAAATTTTTCTGACGGGCGGAAATAGTCCGGGGATTCGATCACATAATCGTGGTAATCCAGATCGAGTCTTTGGAAAGCCACCTGGCACAGATCCCGCACAGTGTGCAGTTCGCCGGTGCCAATCACAAAATCACCAGGCTCATCCTGTTGCAGCATCAACCACATCGCCCGCACATAATCACCGGCAAAACCCCAATCGCGTTGAGCGTCCAGATTGCCCAACTGCAAGGTGTCGGCTAACCCTAATTTGATTTGGGCTGCCCCGTGGGTGATCTTCCGGGTCACAAAATCCAGCCCGCGCCGTGGGCTTTCGTGATTGTAAAGAATGCCGGAAACAGCAAACAAGCCAAAATGTGCCCGGTAGTTACCGGTGACCAGGTGACCATAGACCTTGGCAACGCCATAAGGATTGCGGGGGTTGAAGGGCGTCGATTCATTCTGGGGCGATTCGTCCGGCTCTCCAAACATCTCACTGGTAGAAGCCTGGTAAAAACGTGACCGGGGGGTCACTTTGCGCATGCAATCCAGCAGGCGCGTCACACCCAGCCCGGTGGAATCGGCAGTCAGGACCGCCTGCGACCAGGAAGATTGCACATTGGATTGCCCGCCAAGGTTATAGATCTCGTCCGGTTGAAAAGCATCGAGGATCTGGAAGAGCGAGCCCTGATCCAGCAGGTCGCCCTGGACGATTTCGATTTTGTCCTGAAAGTGAGCAATGCGCTCAAAGCTCACCGTGGTGGAACGGCGCGTCATGCCAACCACACGGTAATTTTTCCCCAATAAGAACTCCGCCAGGTAAGAGCCATCCTGCCCGGTGATGCCTGTGATCAATGCAGTGGCCACACAAAATCCTCCTTTACGGGTCATCCATCCTGCCAGCACATCTCATTATACCAAGCCCGTCACAGAACAGCCTCCAAAGGTCATAGACGCCACTGTTCGGAAACACCAAAAACCGGTGAACTGATATCCTGCGCAGACCACCGGTTTCATATCACATCCAACAGTCAATCAAACTTAATCGGGTTCGCCGTTGATAAAGTTTGAGAAAATCACGCCATATGGGAATTCGTAGCCCTTTGTATACATGGCGACCCGCCGAGTCGTAGAGTTGCCCGACATATCAAACGCCGTCAGGCGAAAGACCAGCACCTGCGATTTTGCTACCGGCACCGAAACGGACGTGGTGGTGCGTCCCAGGAAAGTGTAGACGGGTTGATAATCGCCATTATTCACGCTGACCTCCAACGTGTAATAATCTATGCCTGTCTGATCATCACCACCCTCCCATTCGAGCGTTACGGACGTGGTGGTCACAGGGGATTTGACAGATTTAACAGTCGCCCAGGGAATGGTATGGTCCACAACCGCATTGAAGCTGACATCCACATCCTGGTTGCCGGCTTTATCCGTGGCAACCGCCATCAGACCATAGGTGCTGCCCTCTCCAAACGTTGTTGTATCGATATAGGCTTGCCAGCCGTTGCTTCCATTCGAATCAATTCCCAGCAAAACCCAATCATTAGCGTCCCAATTTCGCTTGTGGAAGTAAAAAGCAACGGAAACGATATCACTGCCAGTGCTGCCTTCAGTCACATCGGCACTGACAAAACCTGATTGAGGCAGTGCCAGCACGCCTTCATTCAAAGTCAGGGTCACTTTGGGATCTGTGCCAGCCGTGCCGCACTCCACATCCTTGATCAGCTTGGTGATCGAGCTGATTGCAGATGGGTTGCCCTCATAATCCCAGACTCGCAAAGCCAATCTGATCGGCCCATCCGGCACTTTTGCCTTACAAAGATCCACCTTACCGGTAAACGTGGTCACGTCTGTCGGAAATTCGCCAATCGTGACCCAATCGGTTACGTATTTTGCCAAAATTTCATATTTCGTCACCCCAATGTCATCCTCACCCCAGCCTGAAACGGTAAATTTGGGGGTGGTCAATATTGTTTTG
>DIXG01000086.1:0-29121 GCA_002436005.1 Anaerolineaceae bacterium UBA6086
CGGCATCTGATCAATGCGTTGCCCTACACTTTTGAAGGTCGGGTTACCTTCACCTATGATGGACAGGTTTGGGAAGCACACCCGATTGATTTAGGTTATTTGGTGGATCCAACTTATAGTGCACGACAAGCTTACGATACCGGCAGGGAAGGTTGGCTGCCGGAGAAATTAGTAGAAAAGGGACAGGCATGGTTCAGGGGTGTTCACCTCTCACCGGTTGCCTATTACGATGAACGGGTTGCCCAATCCTTCCTTCAATCCATTGCAAAAGAAATAGATCAACCTGTCAGGGAAGCCTCTCTGGGGTTAGAGGGGAGGGAAGTGATTGTGATTGCAGGGCAGGTTGGACGGGAACTGGATATCGAAATGACCCTTAAGCTGATCGATCCTGTTTTGGGGTTAATGCAAAGTGTGGAAATCCCCCTGCCTGTGATTGAATCCTCCCCTGAGATCATTGATGTTGGGCAGCAGGCGGACATGGCAAAGAATATTCTCAGCGAACCGCTGGTATTGACGGATCCTGAAGATGAAGGCACCTCCTGGACGATCTCGCCTGAAGATCTGGGCGCTATGCTGACGATCGAACGGGTAAAGGGCGAAGGTGGGGCTGGATCTGAGTATCAAATTTCAATCAATGAAGACCTGTTTGGTGTTTACCTCAACAGCCTGGCGCCGGGTTTGTCCGTTTATCCGGTGAACGCCCGCTTTATTTTCAATGACGATACCCGTTTGTTGGAAGTGATCGAACCAGCCATTATTGGGCGGAAATTGGACGTCCAGTCAAGTTTGGCGCACATCGAGAAAAAATTACTCAGCGGAGATCATCAGATCGCCTTGAAGTTTGAAACCATTGATCCTGCGGTGACGGATAATATGACCGGGGAGGAACTGGGAATCACTGAAGCGGTTCAGACCTACACCTCCTACTTTTATGGCTCTGATCCCGCCCGTGTCCAGAATATACGTGCTGCTGCAGCACAATTCCATGGTTTGTTGATCGCCCCGGGCGAAACCTTTTCCATGGCAAACGCTTTGGGTAATATCAGTCTTGAAAATGGTTATGCTGAAGCCCCCATCATCTACGGTGGGCAAACTATCCAGGGTGTGGGTGGCGGTGTTTGCCAGGTGAGCACCACGCTTTTCCGAACGGCTTTCTTTGCCGGGTTCCCAATTGTGGAACGTCACGCCCATTCCTACCGAGTTGGCTATTACGAACAGGAACGGGATGGGAGCAGAAATTCAAACCTGGCTGGTTTGGATGCGACGGTGTATGTGCCCATTGTGGATATGAAATTTATCAACGATACCGATCACTGGCTGTTGATGGAAACTTACATGGGTGATTACTTCTCCCTGACATGGAAGTTCTACTCCACCAAGGACGGACGGACGGTAGATTGGAACACCACCGGTCCTACCAATGTCATCCCGGCACCGGATGATCTGTGGCGTGAAAATCCGGATCTTGCCAAAGGCGAGATCAAAAAGGTGGATTACTCAGCCGATGGCGCTGATGTCTCTGTCACCCGAACGGTTTATAAGGGTGACACAGTCTATTTCTCTGATTCGTTTTTCACGAGATTCCAACCCTGGCAGGCTATTTATGAATACGGCCCTGGAACGGAAATTCCGGAATCAGCATCAGATTAATACTGCTATGGTAAAATGATGGCGTTCGTTCAGGATACGATCATCGGATAAGACAATCCTTTCCAGGATTTATTTTAAGATAGTGTGGTTCAGAAGGATGTTCTGAATCCTTCATTGGAGGTTCGATGGTGAATAAGGATTTACTCGAGATGCTTCGCTGCCCGCATTGCGTGCAGGAAAAAGAAGGGCTGCTGGACTTTTACCGGGAATGCTGGCTGATCTGCCAGGATTGTGATCGGAAATATCCCATTGTGGACGACATCCCGGTGATGTTGATTGACGAAGGCGATAAATGGGCAGGCACCAAAAGAGATGATTTGCCTGTGCCGCCGCCTCCAATGGCATAAATTTGCACCTAAAGCTAAAATTTCACCAGCGTAAATTGGGTTATAGCCCACCAGTTCTGCTGCTGGGAGAAGACACAAAGTTGATATGAAACTATTTAATCGTATGACACAAAATTTCCCCAAAGACCGCACATCGCGCATCATTCTCGGCGCCATGGTGATTTTGGCTTTGGTTGGCGCTTTTTTCGGCTATCGGTTTGTGCGCCAGGCAGTAGCCTCAAATGAAACCTTTTCCTTGCCAGGCGACCCGGTTTTGGTTAGCAATGAAGACTCAGATGGAAACGATACTGAATCCACACCAAAACCTACTGATATTCCAGCGGCTATGTTGCCCACACCCGAACCCTGGGACGGTGTCAGCCGGGTGAATCTCTTGCTGATGGGTTTGGATTACCGGGACTGGGAAGCAGGCGAGACCCCCCGAACGGATACGATGATGGTGCTGACCCTGGATCCCCTCAACAAGACTGCGGGGATGGTCTCGATTCCGCGAGATTTATGGGTGGCTATTCCCGGGTTTGATTATGGCAAGATCAACACTGCCTACTACTTGGGTGAATTGTATAATCTACCTGGAGGCGGTCCTGGATTGGCAGTCCGAACTGTAGAGGAATTGCTCGGAGTGCCCATTCAATACTACGCCCAGATTGATTTTCAGGCTTTTGTTGATTTTATCGACCATATCGAGGGCGTCAGGCTAACATTTGACGAACCCATGGTGCTGGACCGCCGCGGAAAGTGGAATACCGTGACCATTGAACCAGGCGTGATCACATTATCGGGTGAATATGCGCTGGCTTATGTGCGTGCACGGAAAACGGAGGGCGGAGATTTTGATCGCGCTGCCCGCCAGCAATACCTGATGATGGCTGTGCGGGATCGCATTCTTGAATTTGATATGATGCCCAAACTGGTCGCACGTGCGCCTGAAATCTATAATGACCTGGCAGCCGGCATCCTCACCAATATGAGTTTGAACGAAGCCATCAAATTGGGATGGACTGTGCTGGATCTGGACGGGGACGCGATCAAACAATTGGTGATCGGGAGTGAACATATTATCATGGATAAATCGCCTGATGGGTTGGATGTTTTAAAGCCCATTCCCGATAAGATCCGGTTGTTGCGTGATGAGGCATTTAGTGAGGGTGGCTCGTTGGGCCCATCTGCCGAAGGAGATATCCTGGATATCATCAGGGAAGAAGGCGCCCGCATTTCTATCCGTAACGGCTCATCGGTTCCAGGTTTAGCTGCCAGTACGGCCAGCTGGCTGCGCGATCAGGGGTTTAATGTTGTGGAAGAAACAAATGCTGATTACCAGATCACAACGCAGATCTATATGTATCACAGCACACCCTATGCGATGCGCTGGCTGGCTGAAACAATGGGTGTTACGGCGACTCGCATCTTTTATGCCTTTGGTGAGAATCCCAATTTTGACCTGATCATTGTCCTGGGGGATGATTGGGCAGGGCAAAATCCGATGCCTTGAGCTTGTTGAATGATGACGAAGACCCCGGCAAATGCACACAGGGGTCTTTTTTATTGTTATTTTGACTAACGGTGACGAATCACTCCCCAAGCCAGGGTATTAATCTGATCTTGACTTTCAAAGGCGCACAGGCTTGTTCCAAAACCAGGTGGTAAGGAGCCCATCCAGGCGTTTCTGGCGGCAGAGCAATGAAATGGATCAGGTCAGGCAGGGTCTGGTGAAGTTGTTCGGTGAGGATCGGCAGCAGAGTAGAGACGTTGTCCAGAGTCAATGCCTGGTCATACCACGGGATAGGGTCGTCAGGCCGAATCAATCCATATTTCCCCGAAAGGATCAACATTGGCAGGTCGAGCCGCTGACTTTCCTGATAGACCCAGTCAATGCGCGGATGCTGGTAGCGCTGTATGGCGGGCAGGACGCCGTCTGCGGGGTCTTTTTCTTTACTGCAGGTTGTCACCATATATTCGACCATCTCAAATCCATCCTTTTTGTGTTTCGCTGAAAGCAATCCAAATCATTGATCAATCCGATCATTACAAGCCGAAAAAAGGTTCAATCCAAGCCCAGATTGTGATCATTGTAATACGGCAACCCATGATCAGCAAATTGGCTCATCGTTCAAAACAAGACGCCTGGTCCATTTTAGTGCCAGGCGTCTTGCAGGTGGTTTATCTCACGCAGGTCTTTTGGACGGGGTGTTATTCAAACGTTGTCCAGTAATTGGGCACCACCCAGGCATCCACACGGGAAACTGTGCTTTCGAAATCGTAGAAAGTAAACACTTCAACTTCAGCCGTACCGCCAGCGGGAAGGGGGTCAGAATATGAGGCGTTGCCGCCGCCGAGGATATTTCCGCTTGCGTCATAGAGCAGCACAAAGGCGCTCACATTCGTGACCTGTTTGGAATAGGTATTGGTAAAATTCACGATTACATTGGAGTCAAAATCACTGCCTATGACAGCGCTGTTGACTCTGAAGACGTTATTTGAGAGTTCATAATTTTCCTCCACATCACCAGGAAACAAAAACATAGTGTAAGTAGAGGGATTTGCATCTGATATGTGAGAGCTGATGTAAGGTGCCACACCAATCACTTCACCGGGCAAGATGAAGTCAAGATATTGTGATCCAAAATTGGTGACATAGCCTTCTTCATCCACGAAAGTTACACTGACCATGGCATTGCTCAGGGTCTGATCTGTTAGATTGTTCTGGATGACTGCACCGCCATACATCTGATTGGAGCCACCAATGTAGAAATTGTCATCAAGAATGGCGGTTCTTCCCCACATCTCTTCTGAATCTTCATATTCGGTGCTGCTGGAGGATAGGACTGGAAAGACTTCAACCGATGCAACTAAGTCAAATGTATCCACAAAAGCATGAAATCCCATTTGTTCTTGTGCGGGGACAAAATCAGCATAGGTGAAACCGCCGCCGACAATTTCCCCGGCAGCGTTATAGCACAGGATGTTTGCGTGCACATTTGTGTAGGTAACCTGGTCCGCATTGTTGATTAATCCGGTGACAATCGGCCAGAAATCCCCTTCCCAGTATTTCACTTTATCAGTGCTCAGAGGATTAAAGAATTCACCAGGTGCGCTGGTTCCTTCAAATCCATAGGAGATATCAACATTGTAAACAGGCGGATCGCCTTCCTCAAGATAGCCGAGGTAAAAAATGCCCAGGGTTTGTTCGGGGAATAAGTAAGGAAAGGTGTTCCAATCCTGGGCAATTTCCTGCCCGCTGGAATCCAGGAGCTTAATTTCATAATCGACGTTTTCCAAAGTCAAATCCGGGCTTTGGTTTTTCAGAAGAAATCCGACATAAACCTGGTCTTCAACTGTTTTCCAGGTCGCTTTCATGATGCTCAGGTTACCGCCAGCAAGTTCAGCATCCTGAACAGGCTCAACCGGGACGACCTCCTCTGTGGGGAGTACCTCGGCAGGAGGCTCAATCTCCCTAATAGCTTCAGTTGGTGCGGTCACCTCCGCAGGTTCTTCTTCTTCTTTGTCTCCGCCAATGGGCAGCAGCCCGCAGGTGCATGCCAAACCTACAATCAGTGGAAACAGCATGAACAATATTATGATGACAGCTTTGTTTTTCACTTTTTCTCCTTGTATGTTGAATGTTTAATATTTGTAATCCTATATGGGTATCACGATTATATATCGTTATTCAGGAATAATGCCAATTAATTGCACGGCATCAACGCCAGGCGGGTTTGGCGTGCTGGCAAATAGAATCTGGACACCGACAACAGCCATTTGAATCTCTTGTAGTGCATCAAAAGCCAGGGTGGTTGGGCAGCCCGGTAATATCCTTCCTATTGTTAGGTCCAGTGGGAAGAAATCTGTGCTGGTCATCAGGTTTACTTCTGCTATGGCAGCAGGTGTTTCAGTAAAGAGGATATTCAATTCTGCTGGGATCACAGGTTGGATGAAATAGACCTCAATCCATTCCTGCTCTGCCGATCCTGCGGGTTTCCAGGCGGTGATCGCAGTACTGCAGTCCTCCCAGGTGTCGGATGTGCCCAGGGCATGATGGGCAGCGTTATCAGTGGGCGATAGCTCGCTGCTGACATCCACCCCTTCAGCCCACTGAACGATCATGTCACCCGGTTTTTGGGCTGCTGCTTCACTGATCGGGATCTGGTTGAACACAGCTACAATCCGGTAATAGTCCACCTGGTTTTCCGGGTCAAAACCTTTGAACTCTAACACGCCGGTCATGGTTGTGTTGTCTGTCTGATCCACCCAAAGCTCGCCTTCCATGGCGGGAATATACTTGCCATCATAAAACACTTTGGCAGTCGGCACTGTGGCATAAGAATTCAGGGGTGTGGATTGGAAGGATTCTTCCCCCGGAAGATAGAGCCAGATTTCAGTCGAATCATCACAGCTGAAGAAGCGAATGATGCGTTCCGTATCTGAAAGGTTATAGGAAAAGGCATCGCATTCGCTATGCGTTAAGGAAATATTGGCATTGTTGTCAAATATCTCGAAGTAGACGTAGCCTTCAGGCACTTGAGAGGCGTTGAACCCCAGACTGCTCATTGTCAAATAGGGGGTGGGCACAGGTGTTGGTTGGCGCTCCTCCAGGGGGAATCCAACCAGTTCGACAGCATCAATGGCGGTGATCCCATAGGCATCTGGATCAAGGCTGTCCAGATCAACCCGAATGGAATAAACGGGAACAGTAACACTTTCAACCGCGAGCGTCAGAACAGAGGGGCACTGTGTCAGGTCTTTTGGTTCGCCTCGGAAAATTTCATGCGGTTCACCTTCCAGATCCAGCAGCGTTATGCCGACAATGTCTGAATGCGTGTAGGTAAGGTGGATATTCACTTCAGTAGGCAGCACCGGTTCAGCATAAAAAAACTGAATGTAATCGCTGGTGTCATACTCATATAGATACTCTGATTGGTATGTCCACATCTCTTCGTCACCTGTGATCTCACAGGCTTCTGCGTTGGGCGCACCGAGGGTGTAAGCCACATCTTCAGAGTCAAATTTATCCACCGCTTCTACTGCCCATTGCCGTAGGGTTTGGTCTTCTGATTCTTCTGTTGGTGCGAGGTGGGTTTGGGAAGGGGTTAGCTGGGCGGGGAGATCAGATATCACAGAATCGGCAGTGAGGGGTTGCTTGCTCTCCTCAGGAGAGGTTAGTTGGCAGGCAATTCCGCTCAATAACCCGGCAGCAAGGATCAGGCACAAGATCAGGGAGGTTTTTACTTTCATGGGCGCCAGCTTTCCCGGTGAAGAGAATATGTGAGGATGGAAAGGTTGTAGAGTTGAAGGAGTTTATACGAATTTAATTATATCAAAATCTGCAATTTATATATTAAAATATTTTTCCCTGAGCATCCGAAAATACATTCGATGGCTCAGGGTAAGCATGGAACTGGCTAAGGTTTGAATCAGAATTTCCCAAGGAAATGGAAATCCTTACAAACTTGTTGTAAATTATTAATCAGGGTAAAGCAGGCATTTTATCCAGCGGCATAAAGGCAACCCCAACCAGCCCGCGGCCAGTATGTGCGCCCAGTACAGGGGAAATAGAGCAATCTGGTTCCCACTGACACGGGAACAGCTTCTCCATTTCAGCGTGCAGCTGTTCTGCGCCTTCCGGATTGCCGGCATGCCCAATTTGAGTGCGGAGCGGGGTGCCTTCCTTGAGCTTTCCGGCGATATAAGCAGGGATCGCTTCAACGGCGCGCTTGAAGGTGCGGGCTTTGCCACGGTCATAGTATTTTCCGTCAGTTTTGTCGACGCCGATCAGAGGTTTGATGCCCAATAATGATGCCAGCAGGCCTTTGAGATGGCTGATCCGTCCACCGTGGATCAAATAAGACAGGTCTGGCAAGGTAAAGACGACCTCTGATCGCTCTCTGACCTGGGTCAGCAGTGAAAGAATTTTTTCCAATCGCCAGCCAGCCTGAACTGCCCGAATAGCCGCCTCAACCTGCCAGCCCATCTCAATGGAGAGGGATTTGGTATCGACTATCGTGATATTAGCGCCTGTCATTTGATTGGCAGCGGTCACAGCAGAGTTATAAGTGCCGCTCAGTCCGGAAGAGATGTGGATCGAGAGAATGTCGGGGTCTTTGGCTGCGACTTGTTGATAAAGCTCAAGAAATTCACCGGGGGAGGGTGTGCTTGTTATCGGCATATCATCGGTTGTTTCAAGCAGCTTATAAAATTCTTCCTTCTGTATATCAATGCCGCTGCGGTAGGTGATGCCGCTCAGGCTTAACTTGAGGGGCAGGGCGTTCAATTTAAAATCCCCTATTTGTTGGGGCGAAAGATCGTACCCACTGTCTGTCACAATTTGCATCTGTCTTACTCCTTTTGATAAAAGATTAAAATACCTTACACTTGCCAGATGAAATTGGACGAGAAATTAAATAAAATGATTATTGATTATACTCAATAATAAAAATTTGTGTGTCAGTCGCATTGCCTTGGTTGTGGAATGAGAGGACTAAAAAATGCAGGGAGGCTCATCGGAGTGATCACAGCGTAAGCCAAAGTGAGTTTACCTGAATTATCACTTCGCCTGCAATGATTTACAGCGACAGAAATAATCCCCGCTGCAAGGACAAGCCAGCGGGGAAAGGATTGTATGTGAAGATTAGTGTTGATCGAATCAATCGATCTGGAAGCTGAGACTGGCGGTCACGCGGATGGTGAGATTGCCGGTCTCGATCGGCACGCCACTGCCGCCCTGCGCCATTTCCATAGCGGCAGCTCGTTCAATGGTGACCGGTTCGCCTTCGTTAATGCTGATGGTGTGAATGGCGCCGAGTTTGACGCCAGCAGCTTCAGCTAAAGCCTGAGCCTGTTGTGTGGCGTCTTCAATGGCCAGCTGGCGGGTTTCTTCACGCGCTTCTGCCGGATCTGCAACGTCAAAGGTGACGCCGTAGATGGTGTTGGCACCTTCAGCAACGACCGCCGAAAGGATGTCTCCCAGGTCGTCGAGGTTGCGCACGGTGACCGAGACTATGTTCTCAACCACATAGGTGGTTTGCATTTCCTGCGGTTCGTCCTCTGAAATGGGACGAGGGTAGTCTTGTTGTGCATAAACGGAAAATTTGCTGGTCCGCAGATCGGATCTGTCAACGCCCATCGATTCCATTTTTGATAGGATTGCTTCGGCTGCGGCATTGTTTTCTTCAAATGCTTCGGCAATGTCCTGGGATTGAGAGCGAACGCCGATGTTGACGCGGGCGATATCGGGTTCCAGCCTGATCTCGCCGCTTCCACTAACGTTCAGGGTTCGCACCATCCCACTGCTGGCAGAAGGTGCTGTGCACCCACTGATTAGCAGGGCGATGATGGCGAGTGTTCCTAGCGATAAAAGTGTTTTCTTCATGAATATCCTCCTTACCAATATTCGTTGATCACCTTTGGGTGAGATGCATCCAGTCTAGTGGATGCATCTCACTTTCAGGGGTTTGTTTAGTGTAAATTATTTAATTTCATAGGTCAGGCTGCAGTCCATCACAATCGAAAGGGTGCCTGCGGCGATCGGTACATTTGCTTCCGCATAGGCGCCGCCCTTGGCATCATAGTAGGTGATCGGTGCGTTGCCGCTGTAAACGTTGATGCTGATCAGGTCGCCAAGTTTGACACCAGCATCTGCGGCGATCGCCTGCGCCTTAGCCTTTGCATCTTCGATGGCGAGTTTGCGAGCTTCTTCAACGGCTGCCTCTCGATCTTCCACATCGAAGCTGATCCCATAAATGGTGTTGGCGCCTGCTTCAACGACTGCTGAAAGTGCACTGCCCAGGCTGGAGAGGTCTCGCACGGTTACATTGACCGTGTTTTCAACCACAAAGTAGCGTCCCTGAACGGTGCCTGTCATCGGGTCATAACGCTCAGCAGGATAGACATTGAAGTTAGAGGTTTGAATGTCCTCTTCGGCAATGCCCAGATCCTTCAGCTCTTTGGCAATGGCATTTGCCTGCCGGGTGTTGTCATCCAGGGCATCAGACACCAAATCTGCCTCTGTGCGTACGCCTATATTGAAGCGGGCGATGTCGGGCACAAGGGTTACTCTGCCAGTGCCGCTCACGTTCATGGAACGCACATTTTCGGGCTGCGCCGGAACGGCTGAGGGAGAACAGGCTGCCAGCAAGCCAAGCAGCATCAGGCTGACAATCATTAAACTTAGTTTTTTATTCATCGTAGATCCTCCAAATGATTAATAAGATCAAATTAGTTTTTCTTCTTGCACTTGGACGCAGAACAGTGTGAAAAAGTTCCAAATTGGGTTCTGTTTGAGTTCATCATATTTACGGGTTTGGCTGAATCAGGTGATAAATGTCATAGAGACTATTATACGCCGCACATATTGACGCCAAACCGATTCTCGACTATGTTTAAGGTGATCTAAGCAACTGTGGAGCGGGCATGTTCTACATTCAGAGACAATCGAACGAGCGCACGTGCAGGTCTGAATCAGGATACCTGCTTGTTTTTGTTTAATAAGAGGAGAGCCTTATTCGCAGAACAACTGGATCAGAAAAAAGTTAACCTCATCAAACCAAGTTAAATAGGAGAGACTATGTCAGAAACAACCAACGCATTTGCAATGGCTCAGCAGCAGTTCGATCATGTCGCGGACCAGTTGGGGTTGGACCCCCAGGTGCGCGAGATGCTGCGCTGGCCGATGCGCGAATATCACCTGCGCATCCCGATTCGTATGGATGACGGCAGCACGCGCGTGTTCCAGGGCTACCGAGTTCAACACAATGATGCCCGTGGACCTAACAAGGGCGGGCTGCGCTTCCACCCGGCAGAAACAATCGATACCGTTCGGGCACTGGCGATGTGGATGACCTGGAAATGTGCTGTGGCGGATATTCCATTGGGCGGTGGTAAGGGTGGGATTGTGCTTGATCCGGCAACACTCTCTGTCGATGAAAAAGAGCGTCTGTGCCGTGAGTTCGTTCGTATTCTTTGGCGATCGATTGGACCAAGGCAGGACGTGCCAGCGCCTGATGTGGGAACAACACCGCAGATGATGGGCTGGATGATGGATGAATATTCCCGTATTACCGGGCAATACACACCTGGCGTGATCACTGGCAAACCGGTGGGCGGCGGCGGTTCACTCGGCCGCACGGAAGCGACCGGCACCGGGGTGATCTATACCGTGCGGGAAGCCATGCAGCGTTTGAAGATCGATTCAACCAAAACAGTCGCAGCGGTTCAGGGCTTTGGCAATGTAGCGCAGTATGCGGCCAAGGGCTTTATTGAAATCCTGGGCGGTAAAGTGTTATGCGTCAGTTACTGGGATCGCAATGACCGCGCTTCCTACACTGTCAGCAAAGCAGACGGAATTGATCCTGACTTCTTGATGAGCATCACAGATCAATATGGCTCCATCAGCAAGGATGCTGCCATCAATGCAGGTTATCTGATTGAAGATGGCGACGCCTGGATTACGAAAGAAGCAGATGTGCTCATTCCGGCTGCGCTTGAGGGGCAAATCAACGGCGAAACTGTGAAGAATATCCACGATCGTGTGAAGATTCTGGCGGAAGGTGCCAACGGACCCACGACACCAGAAGCAGATGAAGTTCTGAAGGAACGGGGTGTCTTTGTGATCCCGGACTTCCTGTGCAACGCCGGCGGTGTAACAGTGTCTTACTTTGAAGGTGTCCAGAACGATATGAACTTCTATTGGACCAAGAAAGAAGTTCTCGAAAAACTGGATGACAAGATGACCCAGGCCTTCAGCGGTGTGTACCAGATGGCACAATCGCAGGATGTCTTCATGCGCGATGCTGCCTATATGGTGGCGATCAACAGTGTGGTTAAGGCGATGGAGCTGCGCGGCTGGCTGTAAGACTACGCTGATTTTTTTAGATATGATAAAACCCCGGTGCAATGACGCCGGGGTTTGTTTTTTGTTTGTCATTTTGGAGGCTGTTCTTGCCGGTGTCCTCACCGGTAAGAGAATTTTATCTGCAGTGCTCCAGGGGGTTCATTTTTTAGGCTGTCCACAGGTGAGGACACCTGTGGAAACGAAGTTTATTTTGTTCAAACCTCTCAGTTCTACTCTTTAATTTCAAGTGATAGACTTTCACTCATTACCCATTCAGTTTTCTTTCGCCCAGCCACTTAACCATTTTGGGGTCCCGGTGATCAAAAAAACAGCTGGTTTTGGTGTCCAATTTTCCAATTGCTGCCATATCTTCCGGGCTCAATTCAAAATCAAATATACTGATATTTTCAATCATTCTTTCTTTACGGGTTGTCTTTGCAAGCGCAATAATGCCTCTTTGGACAAGCCAGCGGAGAATGACCTGTGCAATACTTTTATTGTGTCTTTTGGCGATCGATAGCAAAATTTCATTTTGGAAAATATTGTTCCGTGTTTCTGCAAATGGCGCCCACGCTTCAACCTTTACCCCGTTTTCCTCAAAGAATTTCTGTGTCTCACTTTGCTGGTTGAAAGGGTTGACTTCAATCTGGTTAACTGCAGGTGTAATTTTGTTATGGATCATCAAGTCTATCATCCGGTCAGGAAGAAAATTTGAAACGCCAATAGCCCTGATTTTTCCCTGTTGATATAGTTCTTCCATCGCTCGCCATTCGCCATACACATCGCCGAAGGGTTGATGGATCAGATACAGGTCAATGTAGTCCAGCTGTAATTTTCTCAGAGAATTTTCGAAGGCTTTTTTCGTGTTCTCATACCCATCACTCTGAATCCAAAGTTTTGTGGTGATGAATAATATTTCTCTGTCAACGCCGCTTTGTTTGATTCCCCTGCCGACCGCTTCTTCATTCTGGTATGAAGCTGCTGTGTCAATGTGACAATAGCCTGTTTGAATGGCGTCAACCACACATCTTTCACATTCGGCTGGATCTGTGATTTGAAAAACACCGAAGCCAAGAATTGGAATTTCGACGCCATTGTTCAGTTTTACAGTTTGCATCATTTTCTCCTTGTGTCCTTATGGGGTGAGCAGTTTGGAAAATGCAAGCAAGGTCAATTGCCAATCCCCGCTTTGATCCACATACACTTCTGACACCATAAAGGGATTGGTGACCTCATTCCCGCCAACAACAGCTAAAAGGGTGATCCTGTTCAAAAGAATGGCAGTTGTGCCTATGATGTTTACGGACACGTCATGGATATTTGCTTTCTTATAGTGAATACCGCCGCTTTTGATGATCTCGAGCTCCTGTGTTTTACCCCATGATCCACCCATATGGACGAAGAAAGCCTTTTCATGGAAAAGCGTGTTAAGTTGTTCCACCTTGCGTTCTGCCATCCAGTCCCATTTCTCTTTTGAAAGCCTGATTATTTCTTGTTCTGCTGCATTATTTTGCATGAATAACTCCCAAAAACCTGTATCTGTTCACAAGTGAGGACACCTGTGAAAACGAAGGGCTCCTTACTTTGATTAACCTGATTAATACCGGTCACCAACCACATCAATTTGCGCCATAGCAGTGTCGATTTCCTGAAGGTCTTCGGTGGTCAATTTGATATCCAGTGCCCCAAGATTATCTTCCAGGTGCTTGATTCTCCGGCTTCCCGGGATGGGAACGATCCACGGTTTTTGAGCAAGCAGCCACGCCAGCGCAACCTGGGTGGGCGTAGCCTCTTTCTCTGCCCCGACCTTCTCAAGCAGATCAATCACTGCCCGGTTTGCTTTGATGGCTTCTGGTGTGAAGCGAGGGTTGTGGCTGCGGATGTCGTTCTCTGAAAAAGTTGTTTCTGCAGTGACTGTCCCGGTGAGGAAACCTCTACCCAGCGGGCTGTAGGGCACAAGTCCAATACCGAGCACTTCACAGGTTGCCAGGACATCATTTTCTTCGATCGCCCGCCACCAGATGGAATATTCGCTCTGCAACGCTGTGACAGGTTGAACGGCATGGGCTCGGCGGATCAGATCGGCTGGTGATTCGGATAACCCGAAATGTTTGACCTTACCTGCTTGAATCAGATCCCTCACAGCACCGGCAACATCCTCAATGGGCACGTCTGGGTCTGGTCGATGCTGGTAAAAGAGATCAATTGCTTCAACCCGCAGCCGCTTGAGCGAGGCATCAGCCACGCGTTTGATTTGCTCGGGTCGGCTGTCCAGGCCTGACCCGGGTAGAGGTCCTTTTCCAGGAACGTGTTTGAACCCGAATTTAGTAGCGATGATCACCTGCCCCTTGAAAGGTTCAAGCGCTTCCCCCACCAGATCCTCGTTGGTGAAAGGTCCATAGACCTCAGCCGTATCAAAAAAAGTGATGCCGCGATCTACAGCGACGTGCAGAAATTCGATCATATCCTGCCGGGTGCCAATCGGCGCGTCGCCATAGGTCATGCGCATACAGCCCAGCCCCAGGGCGGATACTGTCAGGTTGCTTGTCCCAAGTGTTCTTGTTTTCATCATCTAATGATCTCCCTTCAGTAATATTTTTATCGTTTCATTATGCATTTTCCGAGCGTAAATCTTTTTTGGCGTTCAACACCGCTTTGTCATAGATTTTAATTTTGTATTCGAGAAAGTTGAGCGTTTCCTGCAAATCCCTCATTTTGACAACCAGTTGTTCTCTCTGCTGCAGCAATATCTCTCTTCTCAAGCTGATAGTGTCATCCCCCTTTTTTGCCAGCTCAATATATTCAATCAGCGTTTGGAGGGGAATGCCAGCCCGCCGCATGCATTTGATGAACTCAATGCGTTTGATTTCGTCTTCGCTATAGTTCCTGATACCGCTTGCATTCCGAGGAACAGGCGCGATCAAACCAATCTTCTCATAATAACGCAATGTGTCCGGTGTCAGTCCATACCGCTGGCTGATTTCAGAGATTTTCATAATCCACCTCCACTTATAAGTATACAGGCTGGAGTGGGCTCCAGGTCAAGCAATTCAGCCGAAACTGGGTTGGGTTTTCGTAAATTCCTCTGTAAATTCCTCTGTTGTTGGGATTGATTTTTATGTTACAATAGGGGAGAAGGCAGCGTTTAAGGATGCCCCCCTCATCCTTGGCGCTGTCTTCACTTAATAGTAATGGGGAAATCGTCAAAATTGAAATGGTGCTTTCCCAATGACCGGTTAATATTTCGGGTAATATCTTTCGCTGAAGTCAAAATCGGGTTGAAATTGAGTGCTGCGTTGTTCGTATCCGCCGGTTTCATAACGGTAGATCGCTTCCAGGGCAACCTGGATGGCGTCTTCCCATCCCTGCACCAACCCCGTATTTTCCCGGTCGTAGATCACCTCACCTGTGGCCAGGTTACCTGAGACGGCGCACACCATGGCGGCTTTCAATCCATGCAGATGCGAGATGGTGAAAACGGCAGAGCTTTCCATTTCCATGTTCAAAACCCGGTGGTTAGTGATCATTTTTTGGAATTCTGGGGTTTCGGCATAAAAAGCATCGGAAGAGGCATTCAGCCCGATGAACAGGCGGCATTTGCTTTCTTTTCCGTGCTGGATGGCAGCGTCAATCAGCACCTGGGTCAGGAAGGTATCCGGAACAGCCGGGAAAGCCGGGTGTGCATAATATTGGGTAGTGCCGTCCAGGCGCATGGAGCCGGTGCTGACGACCAGGTCGCCAATGTGCATCCCTTTTTGCAGGGCGGCGGTGCTCCCCACGCGCAGGAAGTGCGTGGCGCCCACATTTGCCAGTTCCTCAACCGCGATTGCAGTGGAAGGGCAGCCCATGCCGGTGGAAGTGGCGCTGACCCGGATGCCCCTGTATTCTCCCGTCCAGGTGCGATGTTCGCGATGAAAGGCAATTTCTTTCGCATTATCCAGATATTTGGCAATTCTCAGGACACGGTCCGGGTCACCCGGGAGCAGGACGTATTTGCCAACCTCGCCAGGTCTAACATGAATATGATACTGGGGGCGGCCCTTAGTTTTTTCGGTCTTATCCACATTTTCTGCATTTGTCATCGTGAACCTCGTTCCCATCAATTACAGGATTTTTTTAGATATTGACTCAATGCCTAATTTTATCAGAACCCCTCAATCCTTTGAAAGAAAATCGGGCTTTTGGCAGCTTGCCTATGAAAACAAAATAGGCTGCCCCACATGGAGCAGCCTACCTCATACCTCATACCTAATACCTAATACCCAGTACCCAATTTCCTAATCATCCAATCTTATGCCTCGCGGAACTCGCCCTCGACGACATCTTCATCCTTGTTGCCGTTATCAGCCTCAGGAACTGGTCCCTGCTGCGGACCGCCTGCCTGAGCGCCGGGCTGCTGATAGGCAGCCTGACCTATAGCTTGTAGATCGGATTGCAGTGCGTCAATCAGCCTTTGGATGCGGGCTTTATCATCGCCTTCGATGGCTTCTCGCAGGTCCTTCACCTTGCTTTCCACATTGCCCCGCTGGTCTGCTGAGACCTTGTCGCCCAGGTCTTTGAGGAGTTTCTCTGCCTGGTAGGCAAGGGAATCCCCGCTGTTTTTCAGCTCGATCAGTTCCTTGCGCTGCTCATCGGCGGTGCGGTTTTTGGCGGCTTCTTCCACCATCTTGTCAATGTCGCTCTTATCCAGGTTTGTGGATGCTGTGATGGTGATCTTTTGTTCCTTGCCGGTGGCCTTGTCCTTGGCGGTCACGTCCAGGATGCCGTTGGCGTCGATATCAAAGGTCACTTCCACCTGCGGAATACCGCGCGGCGCCGGCGGAATGCCGTCCAGCCGGAAGCGGCCCAGACTCATATTATCTGCCGCCATGGAGCGCTCGCCCTGCAGGACATGGATATCCACCGAGGTCTGATTATCTTCAGCCGTAGAGAATACCTCCGTCTTTTTGACGGGAATGGTGGTGTTGCGCTCGATCAGGGTGGTCATCACGCTGCCGAGGGTTTCTACACCCAGCGAAAGCGGGGTGACATCCAGCAGGAGCACGTCTTTCACATCGCCTGCCAATACGCCGCCCTGAATGGCTGCGCCAATCGAGACCACTTCATCCGGGTTCACGCCTTTATTGGGCTCTTTGCCGCCTGTCAGATCACGCACCAGGTCTACAATCATGGGCATACGGGTGGCGCCGCCCACCAGCACCACTTCGTCAATCTGGTCCACTTTCATACCAGCATCTTTGATGGCGGCATGGAACGGGCCGCGGGCTCGCTCCACCAGGTGGGAGGTCATCTTCTCAAAGGTCGCGCGGTTCAGTTTGAGCTGCAGGTGTTTAGGTCCGCTGGCATCGGCGGTCACATAAGGCAGGTTGATCTCGGTCTCGGTGACGGAGCTCAACTCGATTTTGGCTTTTTCGGCGGCTTCACGCAGCCGCTGCAGTGCCTGACGATCCTCACGCAGGTCAATACCCTGCTGTTTCTTGAACTCATCCGCCGCCCAGTTGACAACCACCTCGTCCCAGTCATCGCCGCCCAGGTGGGTGTCGCCGTTGGTGGCTTTAACTTCGATCACGCCTTCGCCCACTTCCAACAGGCTGACATCAAAGGTGCCGCCGCCCAGGTCGAAGACGAGAATAACTTCGCTTTCCTTTTTATCCAGCCCGTAAGCCAGGGCGGAAGCGGTTGGCTCGTTGATGATCCGCATCACTTCCAGCCCGGCGATCTTGCCGGCGTCTTTGGTTGCCTGGCGCTGGCTGTCGTTGAAATAAGCCGGAACTGTGATCACGGCTTTACTGACGGGCTGCCCGAGATAAGCTTCAGCGTCCGCCTTGAGCTTTCCAAGGATCATGGCTGAAATCTCCTGCGGGGTGTAGGTTTTGTTGGTCACAGGAATATGCACCCGAGCATCACCGGCAGAGCCGGCGACCACCTCAAAGGGCACCATCTTGCGCTCAGCCTCGACCTCATCATAGCGGCGTCCCATGAAGCGCTTGATGGAGGAAATGGTGTTTTCCGAATTGACAACAGCCTGGCGTTTGGCGGGAATGCCAACCAGACGTTCGCCGTTTTTGTTAAAAGCGACCACAGACGGGAGAAGGCGAGAACCTTCTGCCGTGGGAATCACTGTGGCAGTGCCGCCTTCAACAACGGATACCACACTGTTGGTTGTTCCCAGGTCAATCCCTATAATTTTTGACATGTTTTGATCTCCTTACTTCCAATGTTGATAATTTCTCAATATCACTATTGAGCATACTGAGGGAGTCATAGAAGATCGTTAACAGAATATTGGAGTAATGTAAGCGAGAAGGTTTCAGACAGAGATCATTCGTTTTTTGGCATCTTTTGGCTGTGATTTTTTGCCTGGCGCATACGAAAGAACAGTGATAGGACATAAATCAGCAGGGTGCCGAGAATAACGGAAAAACCGAGGATCATATTGTTGAGGGTGTCTGCATTCATATCAGCGTGCCTCCTCCAAATTTTGGGCTTGCAGCCTGGCGAGCCGGTAGCGATTCCAGACCAGGTCCGCCAGCAGGACGGTAAACACCACCAGGCTGGTGATGAATGCCGTCAGCATGCGTGGGGACATATTGAATGCTGTGCCGCTGTCGGTGGGGGCGATCACCACCGGGTGGATGGTGCGGAACAGGCGGATGGAGAAAAAGGTCAGCGGGACGGTGATGACCCCCACAATGGCATACACTGCGCCCAGGCGAGCTTTGGCTTCCGGTGTGTCCAGCCCGCTGCGCAGGATGAAATACGCCAGGTAGATCAGTTCCATAATGGCGGTGGTCGTGAGGCGTGGGTCCCAAACCCACCAGGTGTTCCAGATGGGCTGCGCCCACACCATGCCGCTCAGGATGGCGATCAGGCTAAAGACCAGCCCAACCTCCACAGCAGAGAGGGACAGCCAGTCCCAGTTTATGCGGCGTGTGATCAGGTAGGCTGCCCCGGCTGCGGCAGCCAGGATGAAGCTGAGCATCCCTGCCCAGGCAGAGGCGACGTGGAAGTAGAACACTTTCTGCACAGGACCCATGACGGCTTCCACCGGCGTAAAGAACAGGATCAGGATCAGTGCGCCGATCACCAGGGTTGCGGCAAGAACATCCATTACGATTAAAAGTTTTGGTTTTTTGGACAAATTCATTCCTCCAAAATGGTTTCGAAAAACATCAGCCCGGCAGCATGAAACAGGATATTGCTGGCAAGCAGCAGGAACAGCCAGCTTTGCAGTTCTGCCAGAGGCTGTCCGATCAGCGCACCGCGGCTGCCCTCCACTGCGGCGATCAGGATTGGCAATGCCAGGGGATAGAGCAGGATGGGGAGCAGGACATCGCGCGTGCGCGCCTGGATGCTGAGGGTTGCCAGCAGCGTTCCAAGGCTGGTATAGGCGCCCACACCCAGCAGGATGAACAGGATCAGGGGCAGCTTGAGCATATTCTGGACGTAAAACAGGGAGAAGACGGGCAGCAGGATCAGTGCGACTAGGAAAGTGAAGGCAAAATTGCTCAGGGCTTTGCCAAAATAGATGGCGGATCGATCCACAGGCGCCAGCAGGAGACCATCGAGGGCATTGTTTTCGCGCTCCAGGCTCACACTGCGGTTCAGTCCCAGCGTGGAGGCAAATGCCAGCGAAACCCACAGCAAACCTGCCGATAATCCGGCTTGTAAATCCGGTGAAAGCTGCAGGGCAAAGTTGAACAGGAATACGATCAGCAGGGAAAAGACGAGCATCACCGGTACACCCTGCCGGCCGCGCCATTCCACCCGGATATCCTTTTGAATGACATGCCAGATGGCACGCAGATAAGCGGTGAAGCCTTTCATGCGGTCTCCTGGAGGTAATCTTGCAGCGCGGGAGCTGTGTGCAGTTCTGCGACGGGCAAATGGTGGCTGATGATCCCGTTTTGGAGCCAGGCGATGTGCGTGGCAATCGTCAGCAGCCGCTGCGGACGGTGGGCAGACATCAGGATGATGCGTTTGGGGCTGCGCAGGTCTCTCAGTCGCCGGTCCAGCGTTTGGGCTGCCGGCTGATCGAGGCCGGTATAAGGTTCATCGAACAGGAGGATCTCTGGCTCGTGCAGCAGGGCACGCGCAATCGACAGGCGCTGCTGCATCCCGCGGGAAAAGGTTCGGACAGGTTTGTGCTGATCGTTTTGCAATCCAGCGGCGTGCAGGGCAGTTTGGATCTGTTCACTGGGGTCATCGCAGTGATAAAGCCTTGCATAGTGGTGCAGGTTTTCAGCCGCTGTCAGATCCAGGTAGAACATGGGCTTGTGCCCAATATAGCCGATCTTTTCGCGCAGCGCAGGGAAAGGCTCCCAAGCTTCGCCGAAGAATTGAATTTCACCTTCGTCTGGACGGGTCAGCGTGGCAAGAATCCGCAGGAGGGTGGTTTTTCCTGCGCCGTTAGCGCCCACAAGGATGCAAAACTGCCCTCCCTCCAGGGAGAGGGACAGGTGATCCAGCACAGGGCGGTTGTGATAGCGTTTGACCAGCCCGGCGAGCACGATTCGGGCAGGGTCGCTGTGAGGTTCAGGCATCATCATTGTTCAATTATAAATCATAGCCGGGGAAAGGTCAGGGCAGCAGGCGATGGCCGCACTTGCTGCAAAATTTATCGTTGTCTAAAATTTGACTGCCGCACTGTGGGCAGATTTGCGCGGCTTCCAGAGCGTTATCCTGGGCAAGGTCGCTGTGTTGTGCTTCGTATGTGCCAGTCTGTTCCTTAATTGCAGGGTGGACCAGGTGTAAAAGGTTGGCAGCCTGGTCTTTTTTAGCTTCGATTTGATCAAAAATGCTGCTGTCCTGCAAGTTCAGATTTTCATCCTGTTGGGCTTCAAGAGAGCTGATTTCTTGCATCAATTGGTGATAGTCCTGCTCAAAGTCGTGGCTTCCGTCTCCTGAATTCTTGGCGTCACCCATCGCCGCACCTTGCGCCGCACCTTGCGCCGGGGCAGCCTTCCAGAATGGGCGGCTGAGGATAAACGTGATGGCAAGCACGAGAACGATGATGATGACGATTAATAAAGGTTCCATTCAGTCCCGATTCATTAATTTGAGTTAATCTGATATTTATTTCTTAATATTATATTAATTAGATTTACCAGAAAAGCAAGAGGCAAATTTTTATTCAGCGTAGTTGATGAAAGCGGTCCCATCTAACAGGCATTAAGCCCAAAAGGAAGCATTGTGTCGGGAGGGATTGAATGAATAGGTAGGTTTGGGATTTCGGGAATTGCGGCCAAAGCCGGAGATCAGTTTACTGCCGCAGTTCTTTTTCGCGTTCGATCAATTGATCAAAGGTTGAGGCACGCAATTTTTCAACCAGTTCGGCTTTTGCCTGGCACCATACCTCATGGATCGGGCAGTTGTTGCCAAAGGAGCAGACATCGGGGTCATGGGTGCATTCATTCAGGTGGAATGGGCCGTCAATGGCTTCGACCACATCCAGCAGACTGATGTCTTCTGGATCTTTTGCCAAGGCAACGCCGCCGCGGGCGCCGCGTGAAGTGTGGATCAGCCCTGCAATCGAAAGCTGGGAGATGATCTTTGCCAGAAAAGAAGGCGGGATTTCCTGGTTCTCAGCAATCCTGCTGGTGGCTGCTCTTTCGCCCTCATCCAGGCGCGCCAGGTAGAGCATAGCTCGAAGTGCGTAATCCGCTTGACGGGTAATTTGCATGATAAAACCTTTTTCTAAAATGAGTTAAGCCGTTTGCTCATTTCAGCCAGAGCGTTTTACGGCTGAAGGTGGCTTTGGTAAATTTCTACCTATTAGATAGAAATGAGTGTTAATACCTATTTTATCCAATTTAGCCCATTTTGTAAAGCAAGGGACACTAATGGGGGGAAAGGAAGAGTAAAGGGTTGTAAACTCAAAATAGTCCCTGCTGGTGCGTTATAATTTAGCGTAGCAACAATACCACACAAATTGAGCATATGGTGTCATATGGACGAGACGAAACTATTCAGATATTTTCACCCGATCGATATCCGCTATAGCGACCTGGACCCGCAGGGGCATGTCAACAACACTGCCTATCTGACCTACGTGGAAAGCGCTCGGCTGGGGTATTACGAGGCAGTCGGCATCTGGGATAAGCACTCTAACGAAAAGACCGGGATGGTGGTGGCGCATATTGATATTGATTACCTGGCGCCAATCTTCTTTGGGCAGGACATCCAGGTGGGCGTGCGCGCCGAACGGATTGGCACGAAGAGCCTGACCCTGGGCTTTCAGATTGAAGCCCTGCCTGGGGGTAAACCCATGGCACGCGGACGCTCGATCATGGTTGCCTTTGATAATGATACAGATACCAGCCGAATTTTTCCGCAAGACTGGCGCGATAAAATCACAAAGTTTGAAGAAGGAGTGACTACAGATGAAACTGCCTGAGATCGATACCAATGGATTGATTGATTTTCTGGTTAAATTGCTCAATACCCCCAGTCCGACCGGCTTCACCGACCGGGCGATTGCCCTGTGCGAAACAGAGTTGGCTGCCTTGCCGGGCGTCTCGCTTACGCGCACAAACAAAGGCGCTTTGGTGGCTGCCCTGCCCGGGGAGTCGGAACAGGATTGGCGGGCGCTGACCGCCCATGTGGATACCCTGGGAGCGATGGTCAAGGAGATCAAAGCCAACGGGCGCTTAAAGATGAGCAAGCTGGGCGGCTATGCCTGGAATACCGTTGAGGGCGAGGGCGTGACCGTCTTCCTTCAGAATGGCAGCACCTTGCGTGGGTCGATTCTGCTGTCGAAAGCCTCCAGCCATGTGCATGGCGGCGATGTCAACAAGACTGAGCGCAGTGATGAGGTGATGGAAGTCCGCCTGGATGCAAAATCAGCCAGCGCCGAGGATACGGCTGCCCTGGGGGTATCTGTGGGCGATTTTGTGGCTTTTGACCCGCGGGTGGAGGTGACCAATGGCTTTGTCCGCTCGCGCCATTTGGATGATAAAGCCTGTGTGGCTTGCATGATTTACGCTGCAAAAGCCCTGGCAGAGGCAGGTCTGATGCCGCACACGACCACCGTGCTGCACGTCAGCAATTACGAGGAGGTTGGGCACGGCGCAGCTGCCGGCATCCCCCCGCAGGTGACGGAATTGATCTCGGTGGATATGGCTGCAGTTGGGGATGGGCAGGAATCAGACGAATTTCACGCCACTTTGTGCGTCAAAGATTCTGGCGGTCCCTATCATTACGGCTTGAACCAGCGTATGCGCCAGCTGGCTGAGGATTATGAGATTCCCTTCAAGGTGGATATCTATCCCTATTATGGCTCAGATGGCGAGGCTTTTTGGCGGGCGGGCGGCGATGTGGCGGTGTCGTTGATAGGCCCCGGTGTGGATGCGTCGCACAATTATGAGCGCACCCATACGGAGGCGCTTGTTGCCACCACGCAGTGGTGTATGGCGTATCTTTTGAATTAGTGGGCGATTTTTGTTGTGCAGACTGAAGTCCGCAGTCCAAATGATGCTATTATTGAGCAAACATTAAATTTGGAGAGATTAAATAATTAACAAATGGTTATTATTGTATAGTGTTCTCGCGTACCGGAGTGCGGACTTCAGTCCGCTAAAATCACTGATAAAAATATATCCATGTACAACCACCGTAAACCTGGTGCCATGGCTTATCGTCCTCCACATTTAATCCTCAACGAAACCTGGTATTTCATCTCCGCGCACATCGCCGGAGAATTGCCCTTGTTATGCACAGATCAGCACAAATCCATATGGTGTGAAGTTTTCGAATCTTTACAAATGCGGTTTGATGTCAGGATCGCTGCATGGGTATTGCTTGATAATCATTACCATTTCTTGATCTACTTCCAAAACGCAGGGAATTTACCCGAATTTATGAAGCACCTGCATGGTGAAACGTCATTCAAGCTCAATAAACTTGATGGCACACAAGGGAGAATGGTTTGGTACAGTTATTGGGATCGCTTTGTCAGGGATGAAAAGGATTACTGGACCAAGTTCAATTATATTCACTACAATCCGGTGAAACATGGGTATGTGGAAAAGGCGGAAGAATGGCATTATTCAAGTTACCGGGATATCCTGGAAGTGGAGGGAGAAGATTGGGTGGATGATGTCTGGGCTAGCTATCCAGTGGTTGAGTTTGATTTTGAGACTTGAAAATTGGTTGTTCCGAGGAAGGGATGGGTGCGGACTTTAGTCCGCAGTCCAAATGGATATAATTAAGCTGAAATGGATATTGAAACGTTTGCATAATTAGTAAATGATTGCTATTGCATAGAATTTCCACTTACCGGAGTGCGGACTTCAGTCCGCAAAAACGGCTTTCATTATTCAACAGCCTCTTTATCACCAATCTTTTCATCGCTGTGTTAACCGTTGGATCCATTGTGCATACAGGGATGGGTGCGGACTAAAGTCCGCAGTCCAAATGGATATAATTAAGCTGAAATGGAAATTGAAACGTTTGCATAATTAGCGATTGATTGCTACTGCATAGAATTATCGCTTACCGGAGTGCGGACTTCAGTCCGCNNCCGTTGGATACCATCGTGCACACAGTGATAGGTGCGGACTAAAGTCCGCAGTCCATATGAAGATTTTAAGCTGAAATGGATATTGAAACGTTTGCATAATTAGCGATTGATTGCTACTGCATAGAATTATCGCCTACCGGAGTGCGGACTTCAGTCCGCNNCCGTTGGATACCATCGTGCACACAGGGATAGGTGCGGACTAAAGACCGCAGTCCAAAAGAAGTGAACATGAAGTGCTGAGTAATTCATAATTGGGAATTTACCAACGAAGGATCGATTTCCTCAATCCACTTACCAAACTGGCGGGACCCGTGTCGGGTCCCGCCATTATTCTAGGAGAGAGAGAATAAGTTGATTGGTTTGCTGGGGGCAAGATCACCGTGTCGATCACATGGATCACACCGTTATCTGCCACAATGTCGGTGAGGATCACCTGGGCATCATTGATGTAAACCATGCCGTTTTCTACCCGGATATCAACCATCTCACCCTGCAGTGTCTCGGCTTCTGTCAGTAAGACAACTTCTTCAGCCATGACTTTGCCGCTCAGGACATGGTAGAGCAGGATTTCGGTCAGGGCAGGGATGTCTGCCAGCAGGGCTTCCACGGTGCCTTCGGGTAATTTTGCAAAGGCATCATCGGTGGGCGCAAAGACTGTGAAGAGACCATCGCTTGAGAGGGTTTCTGCCAGGCCTGCTGCAGTGACAGCGGCGACGAGGGTTTCAAATCGGCCATCAGCAACCGCGATATCCACGATGGACTGAGCCTCTTCAACTATATCTTCCGTTGGCTCGACGATAGGATCAACAACCGGTTCCTGGGTGGGAACTGCGGTGGGTTCTGGGGTGGCAGCAGGTGCACAGGCTGCCAACACCAGAGCGAGTACTGCAAAGACTGATAATGATACGAGCAATTTCTTGTAAGACATTTAATTTTTCCTTTTCTTGTTTGTATATTGTTTGTAGATCATTGTGCTCACTATAGATTGTGATAGACCGTTCAACAACTATTTGTATAATGTTTGTGAAATTCAAAGTTTACACTGCATGCGTTCATTTTGATGTATACTCTTGGTGTAATGCCTGACCTGATGCATCGTCTAAGTACACATGACCTCGGATTCCTTAATATCGTCGCGGAATTTTGGGGATTGGATTTGCAAGCGCCAGATGTGAAATCGGCGCTTGCCAGTCTGGTTTCGCGATTAAAGGAAGCATCCCTGGTGGCGGAGATTGTTGATTCTTTGACGGAGGATGTTCGCCAGGCGCTGGACGCGTTGATTGCCAATGAGGGATGGATGTCCTGGAGTCGCTACACCGGGCAATTTGGCACCATGCGCGAGATGGGTCCGGGTCGCCGAGACCGCGAAAAGCCCTACCTTGATCCGGTTTCGCCTGTCGAGGCGCTCTGGTACCGCGGGCTGATCGGGCGCGATTTCCTGCGCCGTGAGGGACTGCTGCAGGAATGTGCCTATATTCCGGATGATTTGCTGGATCTCATGCCGCCAGTCGTCACTCAGGGTCCGCTGCCGCCGGGAAGACCGGCTTCACCGGGTGAGATAGCACATATCCTCCCGGTTTCGGATCGACTGATTGACCATGCCTGTACCTTGCTGGCGGCTTTGAGAATGGGGGATGCCAGGCGTTCGCCTGCTGTGGAGGGTTGGCAGCCGCCATTGGATTTTGTGCACGCACTGCTCGGCGCAGTGAAGTTGATCACTTCCAGTGAACAACCGGTACCTGAAGATGCCCAACCTTTCCTCCAAATGTCGCGCGGTGAGGCGCTGGTTTGGCTGGTGCGGGGTTGGCGTGAATCGTCATTATTCAATGAATTGCGGTTGCTGCCCAGCGTGGTTTGTGACGGAACCTGGCAAAATGATCCAAGCACTGCTCGTCAGAAAATTTTGTCCCATCTCAGTGAAGTGCCAGAGGGGAAATGGTGGCATTTGGATTCCTTCATCAAGACCATCTTTGACCGCGAGCCAGATTTTCAGCGTCCAGCCGGTGATTTTGACACCTGGCTGATTCGGGATGCCGTTTCTGGTGAATCTTTGGCAGGAATTGAACACTGGAATGCAGTGGATGGCGCCCTGGTGCACTATCTGATCACCGGGCCAATGCACTGGCTGGGGTTGATGGACCTGGCTTCTCCGGGTGAGGGACAGCCGATCAGTGCGTTTCGCTTTTCACCTTGGGCTGAAGCGCTGTTGATGGGGCAGCCCGTAGAGAGCCTGCCGGTGGAAGACCAGCTGATTGAAGTATTTTCCAATGGCGTATTGATCGCCAGTACATTGACGCCCAGGCTGGCACGTTACCAGGTCTCTCGTTTTTGCCTGTGGCGTGAAGAAACAGATACTCAATATATCTACCAGATTACGCCTCTCTCCCTCAGCCAGGCGGCTGAACAGGGATTGAGGATTATCCATCTGGAAAAATTGCTCAAGAAAAACGGTCAGACCCTGCCGCCAGCACTGGTTCGGGCTCTGAATCAATGGCAAAAACATGGCAGCCAGGTTCACATCCAGCCAGCCACGATCCTGCAAGTTGAGACGCCGCAAATCTTACAGGCTTTACGGGAATCATCGGCAGGACGTTTCCTTGGCGAGTCGCTTGGGCCTACCTCCGCCATCATCCAGCCGCAAGCGGTGGAAAAGGTGGCGGAAGCGCTGACAAGGCTGGGTTATCTCAGTGAAATTGAGCCGAGGGATGGATGGATGGATGCAAGACCAGGTGACTGAAGAAGGATGATGTGCCCATGAGCCTGCCAACCCCCCTTCCTGAAAAACTGGATCGCTCCGTTCGTGCCAAGCGGCCTTTTCTCCTGACGCTGATCCTCGCTGTTCTGACATTTTGGTTCGTTTTGGGTTGGCTGCGCTTTACTCAAACGCTGATTCAGCAGCAGGTCATACTGGAGACTTTACCTGCTTGGGTGTTCTGGTATTTGCTGCTGGCAGGATTGATCTGGGGTGTGGCTGTGCTGCCTGCATTGTGGGGGGTATTCACGCGAAAGCCCTGGGCGCAGGCGGTGCTAATTGCTGCAGCAGTGTTTTATCCAGCCAGTTACTGGGTTGAGCGGTTGTTTTTGTGGCAGGACCCATCCGGGCAGCGAAACTGGCCCTTCATGCTGCTACTGACCTTGCTCTGGCTGGGGTTGATGGTGGCAGGGTTTTATTCTGAACGAGTACGGGACTATTTTTCTTATAGAAAAAGGGAGCGTGAAGATCGATGAATACACAGGAACGAGAAATAAAACTTTACATACAGGATTTACCAGCCCTGGCAGAACGGTTACGGATTTGCGGCGCAGAATTGATCCATGAGCGGGTATTGGAGCGAAACATACGCCTGGATACTGCTGACCATAGCCTGGAACGCGGCGGTCGTCTGCTCAGGTTGCGCAAAGACGCTCGCGCCCGGGTCACCTATAAGGACAATGCGGTTTTTGAAGATGGGGTTGTTTCAAGAACGGAACTCGAGTTTGAGGTGGATGATTTTGAGATGGCATGGAGACTCTTTGAAGCGCTGGGATTCAGAGTGGCGGCGCGGTATGAAAAATACCGCAGAGAATATCAGCTGGGTGATGTACTGGTCATGCTGGATGAATTGCCCTTTGGGAATTTCGTGGAAATTGAGGCAGCAAACAATATTTTAATTGATGGGATGGTCCAGATGCTCGGGCTGGATGGGTCCAGGGGTATTGCTACAAATTACCTCGGTTTGATGCACATTGTCAAAGAAAGGCTGGAATTGCCTTTTGAGGATTTGACCTTTGAAAATTTTGCAGGGCTGACTGTTGCACCGACAGATCTTGGCGTTGAGCCGGCGGATGCGAGTGGGTGAGTTGGCAATTACCGGGGAGTGAATCCATCTGTCGTGTTGCTTAAAAGTTGCCTGGGCAAAATTTCAGATAGAAGATAGAGGTACGAATGGAGACTTGGAAAACAATTGATTGTAAACTGCTGCTGGATATGCCGCCTTATCTGAAAGTTGAAGCTCATACGATCCAGCTGCCCGATGGACGCAAACTGGAAAACTGGCCGTGGCTCATCTCGCCAGATTTCATCAATGTCGTTGCCCTAACCCGAGAAGGAGAATATCTCTGCTTTCGCCAGACCAAATATGGTGTGCAGGGTACGACACTGGCGCCGGTGGGTGGCTATGTGGATGCCGGTGAAGACCCTCTGGCGGCTGCAAAGCGGGAACTGCTGGAAGAAACGGGGTATGAAGCGCCCCATTGGGAGAATCTGGGGCAATTCAGGGTAGATGGCAATCGGGGAAACGGCACAGCGCATTTCTTTTTGGCGCGGGAAGCTTATCCTGCAGCTGAGATCGATGCTGACGACCTGGAGGAGCAGGTGCTTTTGAAGCTCTCCCGGGCGGAGGTGGAGGCAGCTGTGCAGCGCGGTGCATTCAAGGTGCTGCCCTGGCAGGCGGTGATGGCGCTGGCGTTGCTGCGCTGGTAGGTGGCGGGTATGTAATTTCTGGAGTGGGGACTTTAGTCTGCAATGAAGTACGGGCGGATTGAAGTCCGCAGTCCGAAAGATGGGTATGCAATTTCCGGAGTGTAGACTTTAGTCTGCAATAAAGAATGGGCGGACTGAAGTCCGCAGTCCGAGGGATGGGTGTGCAATTTCCGGAGTGGGGGCTTTAGTCTGTAAAGGAAAGAATGGGCGGACTGAAGTCCGCAGTCCGAAAGATGGGTATGCAATTTCCGGAGTGCAGACTTTAGTCCGCAGTAAAGAATGGGTGGATTAAAGTCCGCGGTCCGAAGGGTGGGTG